>JANOLC010000469.1:0-3756 GCA_031419575.1 Burkholderiales bacterium
CGCATGTACACGGGCGACGACTTCAACTACGCGGAGCTGATTGCGGGGGACGGTTTTGAGGGAATTGGTTCTAGCGGTGCCTCCAATCATGGCAAGAGCGACGCATTGTTAGGTATTTTTGATGCCATCGCCCCGGCAGCCAGTGCGGCTATGGGTGAGCTGGCGCTGGGCCATATCGAGAAGTTCCACGCCATCCTGGGCCCCACCGTGCCGCTGTCGCGCCATATCTTTGCAGCACCTACCCGTTTCTACAAAACCGGCGTGGTGTTCATGGCTTGGTTGAACGGCCATCAGAGCCACTTCACCATGGTGGGGGGCCAGCAAAGCACCCGCTCACTCGTGCATCTGTGTGAGCTGTTCCGCCTGGCGGATGCTGCCAACGTGCTGGAGCGCCCCGAGCTGGCGGTGCAGCGCATGAAGACGCTGTGTGCGATGCACGGTGTGGACGCTTAAGAGGCGCTTCTGACTATGCGTGACTTCACCCAAGACCATCAATGGCTTTCCATCAACACCGCCACGGTCAAAAAACAGTGGCCTTTGGATCGCATCATCGAAGAATGCGCCCGACGCGGCATCCGCGCGATCAGCCCCTGGCGCGACCAGGTGGCGGCCGTTGGTCTGGAGAAAATCGCCCAGCAGTTACGCGACACTGGCATTGAGCTTTCGGGCTATTGCCGGGGTGGTTTTTACCCGGCGGTGGATGCGGCGGGCCGACAGGCCGCCTTGCAGGACAACTACCGCGCCATTGACGAGGGCAAAACGTTGAACGCACCCTGCTTGGTGCTGGTGGTGGGCGCGCTACCGGGTGCGTTGACCGGCAAGCCCGAATACACCGACATCAGCCGTGCGCGCGCGGAAGTGTTTGACGGCATAGCCGCATCGCTGGAGTACGCGCGCACCGTGGGCATGCCCTTGGCGATTGAGCCCCTGCACCCCATGCAGGCGGCCGAGCGGGCTTGTGTCAACACCTTGGAGCACGCATTGGACATCTGCGATGCGCTGGACCCGGGCCGCACTGGCGCTTTGGGTGTGGCTGTGGATGCGTATCACGTGTGGTGGGATCCCAAGCTGGAAGGTCAGATTACGCGCGCTGGCAAAAGCCGCTTGCTGGCCTGGCATGTGTGCGACTGGCTGACGCCCACCCGCGATTTGCTGAACGACCGGGGCATGATGGGGGACGGTGTCATCGAGCTGCGAAAAATTCGCGGTTACATGGAAGCAGCGGGCTACGCGGGCTTTGCAGAGGTCGAGATTTTTTCTGAGCTGGAGTGGTGGCAACGCCCTGGTGAATACGTATTGGACACCTGTATTGCACGGCATAAATCCGTTGTCTAAGAACCGGGATTCTGGTCGACTAAGCGTTCTGCTTCGTGTCCCCCGCCCGCTGCGCGGGCTCCTCCATGACCTGCGCAGAACGCTTAGCCGCCCAGACTCCCTGCGTCGTTGAGCGGTGCCAGCAGCCCCTGCAAATCCGCCTCGCTGAACTTGATGGCTCCCTGGCCATCCACACCCAGCACGCCCTCCACCAGTGCCCGTTTGCGGGCCTGCAAATCAAGCATGCGCTCTTCAATGCTGCCCTGCGCCACCAGCTTGTAGACAAACACGGGCTGATCCTGCCCGATGCGATGCGCCCGCGCAGTGGCTTGCGCCTCCACCGCCGGGTTCCACCAGGGGTCGATGTGAATCACGGTGTCGGCCGCCGTCAGGTTCAGTCCCAGGCCACCGGCTTTGAGGCTGACCAGAAAGACCGGCACTGCCCCGCTTTGGAACAGCGCCACGCGCGTGCCGCGTTCAGCCGTGGGGGTCTGGCCTGTCAACGCCAGCCAGGGTATGTGAAGCGCATTCAGCTCGGACTCAATCAGCGACAGCATCTCGGTGAACTGCGAAAAAACCAGCACGCGCCGTCCTTCTTTGACCAGCCCGGGCAGCAAGGTCAGCAGCAGGGCCAGCTTGGCGCGCTCCATGCCCGCCGGCATCTTGGTGCCCTTGATCAAATACGGGTCACAACACACCTGGCGCAGCTTGAGCAACGCGTCCAGAATGCTAATTTGTGCACCCTTGAAATGCGTGCGCGCCAGGACTCTGCGCACTTGTGTATCAGCCGCCACGCGCACACTTTCGTACAAGTCTCGCTGCTGGCCCAACAAGGGCACGCGCTTGATGATCTCGGTCACGGGCAGCAGCTCCGGGGCCACGTCTTCCTTGCGCCGCCGCAGGATGAAGGGCCGCACGCGCTGCGCGAGCAACTGGGCGCGCACTGTTTCGCCGTTTACTTCAATCGGTTTGCGCCACAGCCGTTGAAAACTGCGCGAGTCGCCCAAAAACCCGGGCATCAAAAAGTCAAACTGTGCCCACAACTCACCCAGGTGGTTCTCCAATGGCGTGCCGGTCAAGCACAGACGATGGCGCGCCTGCAACCGCCGCACGGCGCGTGCACTGCGGCCCGCCGCGTTTTTGACCGACTGGGCCTCATCCAGAATCAGCAAGTGAAACGGTTGGCGGGCCAATACATGCATGTCACGCCACAACAGCGGGAAGGTGGTCAACACCACATCAAAACCCGCCATGCGGTGAAAGTCATCTGCGCGTTTGGGGCCTTGCAGGGTCAGGATGCACAGGGCCGGGGCCATGCGCGCCGCTTCGGCCTGCCAGTTGAAAACCAGCGAGGTGGGCAGCACCACCAAGGCCGGAATGTCCAACCGCCCGGCCTGCTTTTCGATCAACAAATGGGCCAGCGTTTGCGCCGTTTTTCCCAGCCCCATGTCGTCTGCCAGAATTCCGGCCAAGTGGTTTTGGCGCAGGTATTGCAGCCAAGCCACACCTTGCAATTGGTACGGTCGCAAAGTTAGCCCGAAGCCGTCGGGCGGCAGCACAGGTTCGGGCTGTCCGGTGCTGCGCAAGCGCTGGGCCAGTGCAAATAAACCATCTTCACCCCGCAGCTGCCACGCACCGTGTGGCCCGGCACGTTGCGCCTGGTCATTACGCAGGCTTTGGCGCAGCGCATCAATTCTGAACACATCCCACGGCGACAGCACCAAGGCGCCGTCTTTACGGCGGGGGTCAGTTAGCAAGTCCAGCATGGCGCGCACGATTTTCTTCAGCGGCGCAGCCGGTGCCTCGATGCGTTTGCCGCCCGGTGCCCGCAAGGTGATGATGGTGTCGTCTTCGATGGCCTCCAAGCGGTGCATATCCAGCCAGCGGCCATCGCGTTTAATCAGATCGGCCAGCAGCGGGGCCAGGTCAAGGATTTGACCTTCCACCTCAACGCCCAGGCTGAGCAACCAAGAAGCTTCGCGCCGCTCAAGCGTCAGGCGGCAGTCTTTGACGGGCACGCTGTGGTGGGCAAAACCGGGTGCCGCGCTAACCTGCCAGCCCTGTGCTTTCAGGAGTGGCACCTGCTCGGCCCAGAAGTCGGCAAACTGCTCTTCTTGGGGCAAGGTCCAGAGCGGCCAAAGGGGTTCGCTACCCTGATTACTGTCACTGCCCAGCGTCAGGTCATCACCACGCCATTGCAATACCGCTGGGGGCAGCAACTGGAACCCGAGCGACTGCAGATGAGCGTGAGCGCTTGGGGCTGGCGACCTCAGCATCGCCACCGTCACACTGTCGCCCCGCGGCGAAAACTGAAGAGGCGGCCTGCCAAACGCCATCATGCCCAGCAGGCCGTCCCCCCGCCCCAGCGTGCGCAGCAGAAGATGCGGGCCTGGGGCGGCAGAGGTTGCAGGGGGCGCAGCGGACTTGGCGATAGCACTCAAG
>JANOLC010000470.1:0-1890 GCA_031419575.1 Burkholderiales bacterium
AAGGCCGCTGTGATCAGTTACACCCAAAGCGCAGCCCTGGCCATGGCACCGCACAAAATACGTGTAAATGGCATTGCGCCAGGCGTGATAGCCACCCCCATGTGGAAACACGTGGATGCCCTGTTTGCCAAATACGAAAACTTGCCACTCGGCGAGAAGAAAAAACAGGTCGGTCTGGCCGTTCCACTGGGTTACATGGGTGACCCACGCGACATCTGCGGTGCGGCAGTATTTCTGGCAAGCGATGAGGCGTCTTACATCACAGCCCAAACACTGAATGTGGACGGTGGTAACGTCATGAGCTAACTACGGCTTTAGCATTTGCTGTTTCAGCTCAATAAACTCTGCCCTTATGGCTATGACCGCCATCTCCCACACACAACGTCAACGCCAGCCAGAACTGGAGGCGGACTACAACCGCAGCCCCTCGTTGGGTTATGAACCCACCAGCGACGTCGGCTTGATTCGCTGCCTGGATCACGGTTACCCCACCCCCTTGGCGCGCTGGCATTGCCATGACGAATACGAGTTGCACCTCATCACGTCTACCTCGGGCAAAGCCTTCGTAGGCGACTGGATTGGCCCGTTTGAGCCGGGTCATCTGGTGTTGTGCGGCCCCCGGTTGCCTCACAACTGGATCTCGATGGACATTCCCCCTGAAGGTGTTGTCAAGCGCGATTTGGTCATCCAGTTCCAGCACGCCCCTATTGAACAGGCTTGCCAGACCATTCCAGAACTAAAAGAACTATTGCCTCTATTGGAGCGTTCTCGCCGGGGCATTGAATTCTTTGGTCTGTCACAACGTGCTGAGGCCCACTGGCATGCAGTCAAAGCAGCACGGGGCTTGGGTCGTTTGGCTGCCTTTTGTGAATTTGCGTCTGATTTGGCCCGAGCATCCGACTACCGGTTGCTGTCCACCGTGCAACTCAAAGGCATCGAAAGCGATGCCGAGCTGGACCAGATCAACACCATCGTGAAAGCAATTACCGATGATGTAGCATCCGCCCAAACTGCGGCTGAAGTGGCCTCGGGCTTGGGTATGAGTGAGAGCCGATTTTCACGATTTTTCCGTCGAGCAACAGGCAACACGTTCACGGATTTTGTCAATCACGTGCGAATCAACCGCGCCTGTCAATTGCTGATGGAGTCCGACCGCTACATCACCAATATTGGTTTTGAAGTGGGCTTCAACAACATCGCCAACTTCAACCGCCGATTTCTCGAAATCAAGGGCATGACGCCGCGTGAATACCGTCGGCAAGTGGCCAGCCGGTTTGGGGTCAAAGCTTAATCGCCGCTGAATCGCCAAACAACAAAAAAGCCCGCAACCTGTTAAGGCTACGGGCTTGATCTGGTGGGCGGTGGAGGCTTCGAACCTCCGACCCCTGCAGTGTGAATGCAGTGCTCTACCCCTGAGCTAACCGCCCTGAATTTGTGTTCAAGGTAGCCTTAGATTATGCCATAAAGGTGAGGCGCAATTAGGCTGCCAAGCGCCAAACTGTTTTGCCACCGCTGGATTTGTCGAGTTGCTTGAGCAGATCGTCATGGGCCCCCAGCTCCGATTCGCTCGCAATCAACACCGGCAGCTCAAATTGAGTCAAATCAACCACGTCCAGATGCACGCCAACGTCCTCCGTGCTAGCGGCTTCCATCAGCAGTGCATCTTGCCCACGGGTCAGGTTGATGTAGACATCGGCCAGCAGCTCCGCATCCAGCAGCGCGCCGTGCAGGGTACGGCCCGAGTTATCGACTTCCAGGCGGTCACACAGGGCATCAAGCCCATTGCGCTTGCCGGGGTACATCTCTTTGGCCATAACCAGCGTGTCAGTGATGCTGGCGATGAACTCCTTGAAGGCTGAGCGCCCCACCAGCTCAAGCTCTTTGTTCAAA
>JANOLC010000471.1:0-11046 GCA_031419575.1 Burkholderiales bacterium
CTGCCTGTCAGCGTCAAAACCACGGTGATCTTTGGTGGCGTATCCATCAACCCCCAGATGATGGGCCTGCGTGGTGGGGCCGACCTGGTGGTTGCCACACCGGGGCGGTTGCTGGACTTGATTGAACACAACGCACTCAGCTTGTCGAGCGTCAACACCCTGGTGCTGGACGAAGCTGACCGCCTGCTGGATTTGGGTTTTGCCGACGAGCTGGCGCGCATTCTGGCGCTGCTGCCCAAAGACCGCCAGACCCTATTTTTCTCGGCGACCTTTCCGCAATCGGTGCAGGCGCTGGCTGACACGTTGTTGCGCAACCCCACCCGCATTGAAGTGGATGCGGCGCCCCTCACAACGCCCGACATCACCCAGCGTGCCATCGAAGTGGATGCCCGCCAGCGCACCCAGTTGCTGCGACACCTGGTTCAGCAAAACAAGTGGACGCGCGTGCTGGTGTTCGTCGCCACCAAATTTGCCGCGGAGATCGTCGCCGACAAGCTGCGCAAGGCCGATATCCACGCCGAGCCGTTTCACGGTGTATTGAGCCAGGGCAAACGCAGCCAAGTGCTGGCTGATTTCAAGGCCAACAAAGTGCAAGTGGTGGTTGCCACCGACCTGGCCGCGCGCGGCATTGACATTGCCAGCCTGCCGGTGGTGGTGAACTTTGACTTGCCCCGTTCCAGCGTGGACTACGTGCACCGCATTGGCCGCACCGGTCGCGCGGGCGAGAGTGGCCTGGCACTTAGCTTCATCAGCGCGGACACCGACGCCCACTTCCGGCTGATTGAAAAGCGCCAGGGCTTGATGCTGGCGCGCGAGCAGATAGCGGGCTTTGAACCGCAGCAAAGCGCGGTACCCGTGCTGGTGGTGGACACGTCGGGCAACGGCGGCATCAAGGGCAATCGCCCCAGCAAAAAAGACAAACTCCGCGCAGCGGCGGCACAGGCGCTGGACTGCGGATCGAACGATTAGTCGCTATAAATATAGTAGCTAACTATGTATAGTTGACGGGGACTTAAGGCACTTTTTATGCACAAGAATCCAAAATGAGCGAATTACGTCCCTCCCCCAACAAAGACCAAATCGCCCTGCTGGAACCGTTCGACCGGCTGGGCCTCAAAGACATCATGCTGGTCGCCACCGCAGCACAGGCGCAAGTCGCGTTGCAAGCGCTGGCCCACTGTAAGGCGCTGGGGTTCGACACCGAGTCCAAACCCACGTTTGCCCGCGATGAAGTCTCCACCGGCCCGCACATCGTGCAACTCAGCACGCTGGAGCGCGCCTGGATTTTTCAGTTGCACGACGACACCTGCCGCCAATTGCTAAGCCAGTTTTTGGCCAAGCCGGATTGCCTGAAACTTGGGTTTGGCTTGGGTGATGATGTCAAGCGTATCCGCGCCAAGCTGGGCATTGAACCCGCAGGTGTGCTGGACTTGAACGACACCTTCCGCCAGCAGGGCTACCGCAAGGAGATGGGCGTGAAGGCGGCAGTGGCCTTGCTGTTCAATAAGCGCTACCTCAAATCCAAAAAAGCTGCCACCTCCAACTGGGCCAACCCGCATCTGACAGAGGCCCAGATCAGCTACGCGGCAAATGATGCCTATGCTGCAATGCGGGTTTCTGCCGCGCTGCAAGATAATATTCCCCTGCCTTAACCCCAATTTGTTGAACCAAGGAGATTCCCATGAAAGGTGACGCACAAGTCATTGCCCATTTACAGGCGCAGCTCAAGAACGAACTGACTGCCATTAATCAGTATTTCCTGCACTACCGCATGCTCAAGCACTGGGGCCTGGACAAGCTTGCCAAGAAGGAATACGCCGAGTCCATTGGTGAGATGAAACACGCCGACAAGCTGATGGATCGCATCTTCATGCTCGATGGCCTGCCCAACTTGCAGGACCTGGCCAAGATTAATGTAGGCGAAGACGTGCCGGAAATTCTGTCTTGCGACCTGAAAGCCGAGCAAGGTGCCCAGGCCACCATCATGGACGGCATCGCCCATTGCGAAAGCGTGCGGGACTATGTTTCGCGCGATTTGTTACAAGGTATTCTGGATGACACCGAGGAGCACATCGACTTTTTGGAAACCCAGATCGAGCTGATTGCCAAGGTGGGCCTGCAAAACTACCAGCAAAGCCAGATGGGTGAGCTGACTTGAGGTGATTTGAATTTAGTTTGAAAAGTGCCGCGACTGGTTAATAAGAATGATTCGCATTAAGTTACAATAACTGTGAATTTCTTCACGTCAGCTTTACGTTGACGTCCACCAGCCAGCGGAGCCGGGCAGTGTCAAACTGCTTTTGGTTGTAGCCAGCCACTGTTTTTTCTTTACAGGCTGCACAACCATGAAACATCGAAAATTTAAGCCAAATTCGGCTTTAGTCCCCGTCGAATATAAAGAGTTAGCTACTAAATTAGTAGCATTTCAGACTCTGTTACCTCTGGGTGCCCTGTTGCTCGCGGGCTCCATGAGCGCCACGGCACAGCAAGCGCCTGCCGAGGCGGCCAAAACCCTCGCTCCTGTCATCGTCAAGGAAAAGGCCGAAACCGCTGAAGGTAAAGACTCGGTTCGAGCGACCAGCACGACCATTGGCAAAGGCAATCAAGCGCTGCGCGACATTCCGCAGTCCATCACCATCGTGACTGAAAAGCTGATTGATGACCGCA
The DNA here is from genome assembly GCA_031419575.1 of Burkholderiales bacterium. Taxonomy (GTDB): domain Bacteria; phylum Pseudomonadota; class Gammaproteobacteria; order Burkholderiales; family Burkholderiaceae_C; genus JANYCG01. The sequence continues at coordinate 2,668 of JANOLC010000471.1, forward strand.
ATCTGGACACCGTCAAAGACGTTTTAAAAAGCACGGCCGGCGTGACCTTTCAGGCGGCTGAAGGCGGCGAGGAAGACATCCGCCTGCGCGGCTTTTCACTGGCGACCACGGGCGACATCTTCATTGATGGCATGCGTGACCCAGCCTTTTATGACCGCGACACCTTCAACAACGACCAAATCGAGTTGCTGCGCGGCTCAGCATCCATGTTGTTTGGCCGTGGCTCCACAGGGGGTGCGGTCAACCAGGTCAGCAAAAAACCGCGTCTGCTGAATGAGAGCGAAATCAGCACCACGCTGGGCAGCTACGACTACAAACGCGTCACCGGTGATTTCAACATCCAGACGGGCGAGAGCTCCTCGCTGCGCCTTAATGCCATGATCACCCAGGCCGACAACAACGGTGCGGGCTCCAGCATCAACAAAAAAGGCATTGCCGCCGCCTACCGTTTCGGCATTGGCGAAAAAGACGAGTTCATGGCCAGCCTGTATTCGCTGGACAACAAAAACGGCATGAATTACGGCTTACCGTGGATCTTGCCGACCGCAGGCGCCACCGTACCGGGCTCTACCATTGCCGACAACCGTTTGCTCCCCGGACTGGACGCTAGCGCCTACTACGGGCTGGCCAGTGACCGCAACTACGGCACGGCCAACTGGGTAGCCTTCCAGCATATCCACCGCTTCAGCGCTGACAGCGAGTTGCAAACCCAGGTGCGCCAAGGCCGCTTCACGCGTGACCAGCACGCCAGCACCATCCGCTTTGCAGGCACAAAACCAGTGGTCACTGCGGGCATGACGGCTGCACAGATAGCAGCCGTAGCGACCACGCTTGCCGCTGACGCTGCGGCCGGGCGGGTTTACAACCCTGCCGCAGTCACCTTGGCCAATCTCAACCCCAACACGGTGATCAACCGGGGCAACAACCTGAAAATTCAGGATGTGGACACTACCCACGCGCAAAGCGACTTCAGCACAAAATTTGAAGCGCTTGGGTTAAAGCACGAAGTCATCACTGGCATGGACTTTGCCGTGGAGAAAAAAATGGTCTACCTTGAGCGCACTGCCGCTCAAGGCGGTGTCACCCTTAACAAGCCTCAGGCCACCTTCGGTAACTCAAATAGTGATATCAGCGTCAACGAAGGCAGTCGGGTGACACGCCCCGGCAACGACTACCAGGCGGTGGGATACGGCCTGTACGCGCAGGACCTGATGCACGTGGCAAAAGACTGGAAATTGCTGTTGGGTCTGCGTTACGACAATATGCGCGGCAACTACAGCAACTACGCAATTCCCGCCAACGCGGCCGGCCCGGTAACGACCACGTCATACAACCAGGATATCTCGGCTCTGAGTAAACGCTTTGGCGTTTTGTACCAGCCCAACGCGCTGCAGTCTTTCCACTTCAGCTACGGCACCTCATTCAATACTTCGGGTGACGCTTACTCGTACAACGCGCTGAGCGCCAACACGCCGCCCGAGAGCAGCGTGAACATTGAGTTGGGTGCCAAGATTGACAGCGCCGACAAACAGTTCACCACGCGTTACGCGATTTTTCACTCCGTCAAAAGCAACGAGCGCAACACCGACCCGGACAGCGCGGCAACGCAACTCCTGTTATCCGGTAAACGCCATTCCTCCGGTTTTGAATTCGACATCACCGGCAAACTCACCAAAGACTTGGAAATCTATGGGTCTTACATGTGGATGCCCGATGCTGTTGTAGACGTGGCCGCATCAACCGCCGGAACAGGCAACCGCGCGGGTGACCGCCCTGGTTTAACCCCCGTACACAGCGGTACGGTATGGACCACCTACCAGCTGACTCCGCAGTTCCGCTTTGGTGGTGGCATCAACTTCCGCAGCGCCCAAACGCCGCAGAATCAACTGTTCGAAGCGCCCGGTTACACCACCGTTGACCTGATGGCCGAGTACAAAATCGACAGCCGGTGGGCCTTGAAAGCTAATCTGACCAACGCAAGCGATGTGTACTACGCCAGCGAGTTGTACCAGGGCCATTACGTCCCGGGTGCAGGTCGTACCTTGCAAGTCAACCTGACAGCCAAGTTCTAAACCAGAACACACCCCAAACCTTGCAAGCCTGAATAGGGCCTTGCCTTCAGGGCTGCTCCGTGGAGCAGCCTTTTTTTGCTAACCTGACTGAATCACCATGCTGCTGACTATTCCTGATGTGCTGTCCGCTGACGACTTGCATCGCGCTCACACACTGATTGCTGATGCACCTTGGGGCGAAGGACGTAAAACTGCTGGTAGCCAGGCCGCGCAGGTCAAAAACAACCAACAACTGCCGCACGATTGTGATGCCGCCCGTGCTATTCGGGCCATGGTCTTGCTCGGTTTAGACCGAAGCCCGACTTTCTTTTCAGCCACGTTGCCCAAGCGGGTTTTCCCGCCGCGAATCAACCGTTACGGGGGAGGTAATAATTTTTATGGCAACCACATTGATGGCGCCGTGCGTTTTGCCCCAGACACCGGTTTGCGGGTACGCACCGACGTGTCGTGCACGGTTTTTTTGACTGACCCCGCTAACTATGACGGTGGTGAACTCAGCATCTCGGACACGTTTGGTGATCAAACCATCAAGCTGCCCGCCGGACACATGGTGATCTACCCCGGCACCAGCCTGCACCAGGTCAAACCGGTCACACGCGGCCACCGCGTGGCCTGTTTTTTCTGGATAGAAAGCATGGTGCGCAGCGACGAGCAGCGCCGCTTGCTGTATGAGCTGGACATGAACCTGCTCAAGCTGCGTCAGACCCATAGCGAAACGGACGAGACCACCGCACTCACAGGCGTGTACCACAACCTGCTGCGCATGTGGGCCGACACCTGAGTACGCCCTCAGCCATCAGCCATCAGCCATCAGCCCTCACGCCCATCGCACATCGCACATCGCACATCGCACATCGACATATCCGCACAGCGCCCATCAAAGAAAAATAATTGCCCTCATGTATCAAATGAGAAAGATTCGCATTTACAATACCGTTAGATTTCAACTTTCGTCAACCACTTTAAAGTTTGACCATCATGATCGTTTGTGTTTGCCACCGAATTTCCGACCGCGAGATTGCCCGCCACGCACGCGCTGGCATGGGATTTGACGACATTCAGCTAGAGCTGGGAGTCGCCACCCAATGTGGCCGCTGCGAAGACTGTGCCCGTGACATCGTGGCGCAATGCTGCGCGTCCAGCCCCGTCGCTGCGGTACGGCTGGCAGACAACATCACTGAAAGCCGGGCATGGAATTCCTCTCGATACTCGGTGGCAGTTTGATCGCCGTGGTGGGTTCGGCCTGGTGGATTCTTCGACCATGACCAGCTCAGCTACCACCGCGCTGCCCTCGCTGCCACGCCTACACATTCCAAATATTCTGAACACATTCACAGGTATACGCCGCAATACCGTCATTGCCACCTGCGTGGTCCTCTTTCATGTCTTTGCGCTTTGGGCACTGCAAAACGGCTTGCTTAGGCATGCCGTTGAGATCATCGTCCCGGTGCAAATGCTGAGTGATCTTCTTGAGCCACCCGCCCCTAAAGTGGTGTCCCCGCCCCCAGCGCCCCGCGTGCCGGTGAAGCAATCCCTGGTAAAAACCAAGGTCGCCGCCCTGCCACCACCGCCCCAGCCCATGGCGATTGCGGACACCACGCCATCGCCCAACGCGCCTGCGGGTGTAGCCACGCAGCAACCACCTGCGCCGCCCATTGCCACCCCGGTGACCATTGCATTGACCGCGCCCCCCGCCCCGCCATCCCCGCCCAAGGTCGAGCTGCCGTCCAGCGATGCCGATTACCTGCAAAACCCCAAGCCGGTCTACCCGGCCATGAGCAAACGGCTCAATGAGCAGGGGCAAGTGATTTACAGCGTGTTGATTGGTGTTGATGGGTTGCCCGTCAGCGCCAAACTCGTGAAGTCCAGCGGCTTTGACCGACTGGATCAAGCAGCCTACAAGGCCGTGTTGAGTTGGCGCTACGTGCCGGGCAAACGCAACGGCGTACTGACCCCCATGTCTTACAACGCTCCCATCAACTGGGTGCTTGAATAATTTTTCAATCTTCAATCGTTATCGGGAGCATTCAATGGAATCGCAATTCGCAACACAATTTGGCATCGCCAACGTCTGGACTCAAGGTGACTTTGTCACTAAAGGGGTCGCCCTCCTGTTGATCGGCATGTCACTGGCCTCGTGGATGGTCATCATCTTGAAAGCGCTCGACATCATCAAGTACAAAGGCCTGGCCAAAAACACGGGTGACTTTTGGCACAGCGCAGACTTTGCTGCAGGTCTGGAGAAATTGGGCACCGACCCCACCAACCCGTTTCGCCAATTGGCCCTGGAGGGCCGCGAAGCCATTGCGCACCACCGCAACACCCAGGTGCAACTGCATGACAGCCTGGACGTGAGCGACTGGGTCACACGTTGCCTGCGCAACAACATTGACGAGTTCACCGCACGCATTCAGTCCGGGCTGGCCGTACTGGCCTCGGTGGGCTCCACCGCGCCGTTTGTGGGTTTATTTGGCACAGTCTGGGGCATTTACCACGCGCTGCTGAGCATTGGTCTGTCGGGGCAATCCACCATCGACAAAGTGGCCGGGCCGATTGGCGAGGCGCTGATCATGACCGCGCTGGGCCTGGCAGTCGCTATTCCTGCGGTGCTGGGGTACAACGCGCTGGTGCGGGGCAACAAGTCCATTTTGATCAAGCTCAACAGCTTTGCGCATGACCTGCATGCCTTCTTTGTGACTGGTGCGCGGGTCTCCAATGGCGCGGCAGCCGCCAATGTGGTTCCCATGAAACGCGGGAGCTGAATATGGCCTTTGGAACGCAAGACGAACCCGATGAGGTGATGAACGAGATCAACATGACGCCTCTGGTCGATGTGATGCTGGTGTTGTTGATCATCTTCATCATCACCATTCCGGTGATGAAACATGCAGTCAATGTCGATCTGCCTCGCGCCACCAATCTGCAGGAAGTGGTGAGGCCGGAAACCGTGCGTTTGAGCGTTGACGCCCAGGGCACCTACTTTTGGAACGAGTCAAAAGTGGAAGATGCCGCCCTGCCCGCTTTGCTGGCCGCTGAAGCCACCAAAAACCCACAGCCTGACCTGCATATTCGCGGTGACAAAGACGTGCGCTACGAGCGCGTGGCCCAGGCCATGGCCGCGGCGCAACAGGCGGGGGTGAAGAAAATTGGATTCATCACCGAGCCCAAAAACTGACTCGCCAACTCAGGGGAACCAGAATGCAAACACGCCAGGAATTAAGCACCCCACCACCGCTGTCACTGGGCGAGGGCTCAACGCAGCCCATGGATCAGGTTTGCGGGCAGGTTAAAAGTATTGATCTGCTGCAAGGCCGCCGGGCGGTGGATATTGAGCACAACGGGGCCCTGTACCGCCTGCAAACCACCAAATTGGGCAAGCTGATCTTGACCAAATAGGACATGACAAAAGGGGCCAACTGGCCCCTTTGATGTTGAGAGACGGTCGCTGTTACAGACCGATGGCAGCAATCCCCGCCCGGGCAATCTGCGCGTCCTCTGCCGATTTCACGCCGCTCACACCCACGGCACCCAGACACTGGCCGTCTTTCATGATGGGCACGCCGCCCTCCAGCATGCCTTCAACATGCGGCACGCTCAAAAACGAATAGCGTCCACCGTTGATGATTTCTTCATAAACCTTGGTCTCGCGTCGGCCCATCGCCGCCGTGTTGGCTTTGGCAGGCGCAATGTGGCTTGAAATGGGGGCAGAGCCGTCCATGCGCTGCAGCCAAATTAAATGCCCACCATCGTCCACGATGGCAATGGTCACGGCCCAGTTATTTTTAACCGCCTCGGCTTCGGCAGCAGCGGCAATGGCTTTCAGGTCAGCCAATTCAAGGGAGGACTTGGATTTCATGCAGGAGATTCCTTATGTTGAAGAGGTATTAAGCATAACGCTCTTGAAACCCCCTAAAATCCGCCCAACCTGCTGGCAATGTGTAATCAGCAGACATTGAAGGAGTAATGAACATGACTGACAACGTCCATTCGATTGAAACCGGTTTTAGTTACGGCAGCTCCGTAGAAGAGCGCAACAAAGTACTGCGTAACACCTATTGGTTGCTCGCCATGAGCTTGGTTCCCACGGTGCTGGGTGCCTGGCTTGGGGTTACCACGGGCATCACGGCGGCTTTGAGCGGAGGTTTAGGCCTGATTGTGTTTTTGGGTGGCGCTTTTGGCTTCATCTACGCGATTGAAAAGACCAAAAATTCAGCGGCCGGTGTGCCCGTATTGCTAGGCTTCACCTTCTTCATGGGTTTGATGCTCTCCCGCATGATTGCCATGGTGCTGGGCTTCAAAAACGGCCCGGATCTAATCATGACGGCCTTTGGTGGCACTGCCGGCGTGTTCTTCGTGATGGCTGCGCTGTCCAGCGTCATCAAGCGAAGTCTGGAAGGCATGGGCAAATGGCTGTTTGTGGGTGTGCTGGCCATCATGGTGGGTGGCGTCATCAATATTTTTGTCGGCTCTACAGCGGGCATGATGGCGATCTCGGTCTTGTCTATCGGTGTGTTCAGCGCCTACATGCTGTATGACCTGAAGCGCATTGTGGACGGTGGTGAAACCAACTACATCACCGCAACGCTCGCCCTGTACCTGGATATCATGAATGTGTTCCAGAGCCTGCTGGCTTTGTTGGGCATCTTTGGTGGCGAACGCGACTAAGCCTTGCGCGCATTGCCAACCCAAACAAAAAAAAGACCCTTCGGGGTCTTTTTTTATTTTTAGCAAGTTTATCGAACTTCAGTCAGAGTCAATATTTGCCGATAGATCAACTAATCGTCTTAATCAATTTCATGTTTCTTCGCCTTATTTTTGCCCCATTCATCGCTCTCATGCTGGGCGGTTGCAGCCTAGAAGAGTTGTTGGCCGACCCACGCGTGGCCCAGAAGGAGGCGGACGGAAAGGCGATTGGTGGCGCCTGCCGCCACGCGATTCGCAGTATCGAAGACTGCTACCGCACCAATGACAAAGCGTCCAAAACCGCCATCTTCACCGGCTGGCGGGAGATGGACCAGTACATGCGGGAAAACAAGATTGAAGGCCAGCCGTCAGCGCTACCCAAACCGATGCTGGAGGAAGTCATCATAGAAGACAAGAAGGCCAAGCCGGGTGATAAAACAGGGTCCAAGGCCGGGACTGATGCCAAGGCCAAGCCGGCAGCACCTGAGGCAGCCAAGACCGCCAAACCAGCCATGGCTGCACAGTGATCACCCACTGGGTGAGTGAGCGTTGGTCCTGTGAAATCAAAATTTCCGCCTGAGCTGAGCCATTCAACAAACTCAGGGTGAACGGTGTATATCTCGCCACAGCGCAACAATAAGGCGAGTCAAACGTCCTCGCGGTCAAACACTGCAATGCTCTCCACGTGCGCCGTGTGAGGGAACATGTTGACCACCCCCGCCTTTGAACACCGGTAACCTGCCTGGTGAACCAGCACGTCGGCATCGCGTGCCAGCGTGGCCGGGTTGCAACTGACGTAGACGATGCGTTGCGGGCGCTGCCAGTTCCCGGCACCCGGTGTGGGCGTATAAGCCGCCGGGTCAACGACTTGCTGGTGCAAGTCCGCCAGCGCTTTGACCAACGCAAACGCGCCTTCGCGCGGCGGGTCAATCAACCATTTGTCCGCCACGCCGTCCTGAATCAGCATCACAGGTATCATTTCGAACAAATTTCTTGCTACAAATTGTGTAGCTGACAATTGATCATTGACGGGGACTTTAAGCTTATTTAATTCATAATTTTCACGGGAACGGGCTACCAATGACTCCGCGCCCTCAATGCCCAGCACCTCACGTGCCTGGGTGGCCAGCGGCAGGGTGAAGTTACCCAGACCGCAGAACCAATCGATCACCCGTTCGGTCTTTTTCACGTCCAGCAGACGAAGCGCCCGCGACACCAGCACCCGGTTGATCCATGGGTTGACCTGGGTGAAATCAGTCGGCCTAAACGGCATGGTGATGCCGAACTCGGGCAGGGCGTAAGCCAATTGGTCCGTTCGCCCTGAGCCTGTCGAAGGGTCGTCCAGCAGCTTCACGGTCTCAGGCCCTTTGGCCTGCAACCACCACTGCACACTAGGGTGCGCCACGGTGAACGCCCGCAAGCGGCTGAGATCAGCATCGCTCAGCGGCTCCAGATGGCGCAGCACCAGGGCAGTGACGGTGTCACCACAGGCCAACTCGATTTGCGGCAGGGTCTCAATCGCGTCCATCGACGTAATCAGCGCACGCAGGGGCAACAGCAGATCGCTCACGTGCTGCGGCAGCACCGGGCACTCTTTCATGTCGGCCACGTAACGGCTTTTGCG
>JANOLC010000472.1:0-6530 GCA_031419575.1 Burkholderiales bacterium
AAGCCGTCCACCTTGCTCGGGTGCGCGGTGATGATGCCCAACGCGGTGGTCATGGCCTGGTCTACGTCGTTGGACCCCCAATAGCCTTTGAGAGCGGGGTCGAACATGTCGCCCAACCAGTGCAGCACCACGGGTTGTTTGGCCTGGCTCAGGATACGGTCGTACACCCGTTCATAGTCGGCAGGGCTTTTAGCCACGCGGGCCAGGGCCCGACTGGCCATCACGATGAGCTTGCCGCCGAGTTTCTCAATCGCTTCCATCTGCTCTTCATAAGCCCGGATGACCTGCTCAACGGTGGTGACATTCTCCAGCACCAAATGATCCGTGCCGCAGCCGGAAGCCACCAGTGCACTCGACCCGAAATCACGGGCCGCATCCAGCGAGCGGCGAATCAATTCGAGCGAGGTCGGCCAGTCCAGCCCCATGCCGCGTTGCGCGGTGTCCATACTCTCTGCCACGCCCAACCCCAACGACCACAGGTGCTGGCGATAAGCAATGGTGGCATCCCAATCCACCGCGCATTGCAACCAGGGGTCGATGGCAGCGCGCGGGTCGGCCACCACGTGCGCCGCCGAGTAGACGATGCGGTTGAAGGCGGGTGCCCGGCCTGGCCGGGGGGAGACGAGTGGGGTGCCTTGCAGGGTGTAAGGCTGCAGCTTGCCGGACAGGTCGGGCAGGATCAGTGACGGGGTGGGCGAAAGCGGGGTCTGGGGCATATTTTCCCTAACTTAGTCATCAAATAGGGTTCAAGTCCCTGTGGAATATCAATAGTTAGCTATTAAATTAGGAGTGATCAAATCGCCAGCGTGGGCACATCAATCCAGCGGCGCTCGCTCCAGGAGGCCAGTGCGGCCTCGACCAACTGAACCCCTTTGGCCCCTTCGGGCAGGGTGTAACGCCAGGGTGCGTCTTCCACCACGTGGCGGATGAACTCCTCCCACTGGATCTTGAAACCGTTGTCATAGATCTGGGTGTCGGGCACCTCGGCCCACTGATCAAAGAACGGCATCATTTGCTTTTCGTCCGGGTTCCACACCGGGCGTGGCGTGTTGACCCGGCTTTGTGCGCGGCAGGTGGTCAGGCCCGCCACGGCTGAGCCATGGGTGCCGTCCACGTGGAAGGTCACCAGGTCATCGCGGCGCACACGGGTGGTCCAGCTGCTGTTGACCTGGGCAATGACTTTTTCGCCTTGATGGCCTTTGAGCTCGAACGTGGCATAGGCCGCATCGTCGGCGGTGCAGTCATACGGCTTGCCCGCTTCGTCCCAGCGCTGCGGAATGTGGGTGGCGCCAATGCAACTGACGGATTGCACCTCACCAAACAGGTGGTCCAGCACATAACGCCAGTGGCAAACCATGTCCAGAATGATGCCACCGCCATCTTCCACGCGGTAGTTCCAGCTGGGGCGCTGGATGGGTTGCAAGTCGCCCTCAAACACCCAGTAGCCAAACTCAATACGAACTGACAGCATCTTGCCGAAGAAGCCCGAGCGGCGCAGCATGTCCAGCTTGCGCAGGCCTGGCAGGAACAGCTTGTCCTGCACGGCCCCGTGTTTCAGGCCGGTGGCTTTGTTGGCGGCTTCGGCTAAACGCGCAATCTCGACCGCTTCGTTCAGGTTGGTCGCAATGGGCTTCTCGCAGTACACGTGTTTGCCCGCGCGGATGGCTTTGGCCAGCAGGGTGGGGCGCATTTGCGTGGTGCCGGCGTCAAAGAACACAGTGTCGTCCTGGTTGGCCAGTGCGGCATCGAGGTCAGTGCCCCAACGCTCGATGCCATGCGCCTTGGCCAGGGCCTGCATTTTTTCGGCGTTGCGGCCAATCAGGATGGGGTCGGGCATGACTTTTTCGCCGTTGGACAGCGTGACGCCGCCTTGCTTGCGAATGGCAACAATGGAACGGATCAGGTGTTGGTTCATGCCCATGCGGCCGGTAACACCGTGCATGATGAGGCCAAGTCTTTGAATGGTCATGGTGATGGAGCGGTAAAAAGTAAGGTGAAAGATATGGGGGGAAACAGGTCAAACAATGGCTAGGTGATAGCTAAACGATAGGTTTTAAGCTATCCCACAGCGGAAAAGCAGCGCTGGCAAATCCCGGCGTGTGCAGTGAACCCAATTGCAATTGCCCGTCTTGTACCGCCAACCTGGGGCGGCCCTGGCTGGTCTGGTACAGGTCAGGATGAGCGCTTGCAAAGGCGGCAGATTCAGCCTCGGGTGCCACGCCAAAACCATCCACATAGTGATGGCCGTTGCGCTCGATGTGCGCCACGCCCAGGCTGGCGGCCAGCAAGGTGTCTTGCTGCACAGCCAAACCAGCCTGACAGGTTAAGTCTTCACCCGACAACAGCAGGCGCCGCGGTTCCTGGGCCACGCGCCACGCACTGTGAAATGAGCGGTAAATGCCTTTGCAAGCCTTGGAGGAAATGCCCCGGTAGCCCAACGCCAACCCTTTTTCAAACACGTCGGCGTTATCGTCCGATTCATCAAGAATCACCGGCACGTTGAACCCTAAGCCCACCAGCGATTCGCTCAAGGCCACTTTGCGCGCCAGAGGTTGTTCCAGCAGCAGCGTGCGGGCCAGCAAGTCTTTGAGCTGTGGTTGGGTTTCGGTATGGTTTTGCAGCGTGCGCCAAAATTTGCCCAGCACCTGGGCATTCTCAAACGTTTCATTACCGTCCAGCGTGGCCCGGTAGTCACCGCCTGATGCCGCCAGCAGGCTGGCAATGCGGCCCAGCCGGTCAATATCCGCCTCAAGCTGGCCACACAATTTGATTTTGAAATAGCGCAGGCCATAGTGGGCAATCGCGCCCTCCAGCGTCTCAGGCAAGCCGTCTGCCGGGCTGGTGCCTGCATCACCCGCGTAAATCCGGTCAGCCAGGCCCACGGTGTGACGCAGCCAGACACTAGCGGGTTTTTTTAATGTGATTTGTGGTGTCCATGGGTCACCCAAGAGGCCTGCAGTCACCCCATCGACCCAACCCAGGCCGCTGGCGCGCAAGGCTGCATCGGCGATTGCTTTGTCCAGCACGGCGGGACCAAATTGGGCGGCCAGGCGGGGCAGGCCGTGAGCGACTGAGGTGCTGATGGCGGCTTCACCCTGGTTTTGCGACAGCGCGTAGGGGGTTTGTGCCGCATCGCCAGCCAGATAAGCTTGGGCAGCCGTGCGCAGTGCTCCCCGCAGTTGCTCAAAGTTCTGCTCGTGGGTGAGCAACGGGTTTTTGTCAAACCACTTGGGCACCATCAGCTCGGCACTGTCCCCCTCCACGGTGCAGCCACCGACTTCCAGGCTGACCTTCACGAAGGCCTGCGGGCACTGGGTGACGGTGGCGGCCCCAAAGCGAAATGGCAGGCGCAGGGTGACCGGGCGCTCGTAGAGCGACACCGCGCGCACGCGCACCTGTGCTGCGTTCAATAAAGTACTCATGGTGAAAAATCGTTTGTTTCAACCAACGGCTACGACGCACCGCGGGTTGTGTGGGCAATGTCTGTCTGTTGCTTAGGGTGCCAGGCCTGCGGCCTTCACCAGCTTGGCATTGCTGGCAATTTCGTCTTTGAGGTAGGCATCAAACTGCTCAGGCTTGAGCGTCCATGCGTCGGCACCCAGATTGGCAAATCGGGCTTTGACTTCGGGGGTTGCCAGCGCTTTGAGCACCTCGTCATGCAGGCGGTTGACGATGTCGCGCGGCGTTTTGGCAGGGGCCATCATGCCGATCCAGAAGTTGAACTCCGAGCCAGGAACGCCTGCTTCAGCGGTGGTGGGCACATCAGGCAATGCCGTGGCGCGTTTGGGTGAACCCACGGCCAAGGCGAGCAATTGGCCTTCCTTGATCTGGCCAATCACTGGGGCAATGGGGCTGAAGTAGTAGTCCACCCGCCCGGATAGCACCTCCGTGACGGCTTCAGCCGACCCCTTGAACGGGATGTTGAGAGCGTCAATACCGGCCGCCATTTTGAACTTTTCTGCATTCAGGTGCGTGGCGCTGCCCTGACCGGCGGAGGCAAAGTTCATGCTGCCCGGCTTGGCCTTGGCCGCTGCCAGCAGGGCCGACAGAGTTTTGATGTTTTTGGACGGCGAAATCACCAACACATTGGGCGTGGTGGTGATGGGCGTGATACCTGCAAAGTCGCCCAACGTGTCAAACGGCAGTTTGGCGAAGGTGGAGGGGCTGACCGTGTGAGATGACGAGTGAACCATGATGGTGTAGCCATCTGGCGCAGCCACCGCCACCGCCGCCTGGCCAATGGTGCCGCTGGCGCCTGCCCGGTTGTCAATCACCAGCGCTTGGCCCAGGCTGGCTCCCATCTTGTCGGCAATGGCGCGGGCGATGATGTCGGTGGTGCTGCCCGCCGGAAACGGCACGATCACGCGAATGGGCTTGTTGGGCCACCCACCCGTTTGTGCCTGAGCGGTGGCTTGCACAACGGCAAGTACCGCCAGGGAAGTCATCGCAAAGAACTTGGCAAGTTTCATGGGGCTACCTTTTGAGTCTTTGGTGTCGTGAATTTCTGTTGCGCAGGCGATCAATACAAGGCCAGGCCTTTGTCATCAAAGCCGTGGCAAGACGCAGCGGGCAGTCGCACCTGCACGGTATCACCACGTTTGTAATGGCTTTGCCCGACGACTTGCACCACCAGCGACTGTTGCGGGCCGCCAGGCGTGCCCAAGCTGCCGTACAACACCGTGTTGCCACCCAATTGCTCGGTCAGTGCGACTTTCATGGGCAGGCCCTGGTCGGCCAACTCAATGTGTTCAGGCCGAATGCCCACACACACGGGGGCGCCGTCTGGCAATCGGGTGGATGGCACAGGTGGCAAGTTGACCGTCTCGCCACCTTGAAGCCGAACGTCCATGCCGTCTGCTGTGCCGTCTGTTTTGCGTGGTGCGACAACGCCTTCCAGGAAATTCATCTTCGGGCTGCCGATGAAGCCCGCCACAAAGCGGTTCGCCGGGCGGTTGTACAAGTCCAGCGGGGAGCCAGCCTGTTCAATCACGCCGTCACGCAGCACCACAATGCGGTCGGCCATGGTCATGGCCTCCACCTGATCATGGGTGACGTAAATCATGGTGGTGCCCAAGTCGGCATGCAGTTTGGACAGCTCCACCCGCATCTGCACCCGCAGCTCGGCATCCAGGTTGGAGAGCGGTTCGTCAAACAAAAACAGCTTGGGCTCGCGCACGATGGCTCGGCCAATCGCCACGCGCTGGCGCTGCCCGCCGGACAAGGCTTTGGGCTTGCGTTGCAGGTAGGTCTCGATCTTGAGCATCTTGGCTGCGTGCTGCACGCGCTGCGCAATGACTTCTTTCTTCTCACCCGCCGTCTGCAAACCAAAGGCCAGGTTGTCGTACACACTCATGTGCGGGTACAGGGCATAAGACTGGAACACCATGGCAATTTCACGCTTGGCCGGGGCCAACTCATTGACACGCACGCCATCAATGCAAAACTCACCGCCCGAGATTTCTTCCAGCCCGGCAATCATGCGCAACAGCGTGGATTTGCCACAGCCAGACGGCCCGACAAACACCACAAACTCGCCATGTTTGATGTCCAGATCAATGCCATGAATCACCTCAGCGGTGCCATAACGCTTGACGATGCCGCGCAGCGATAACTCAGCCATGGCTTGCCACCTTGTTGAAGCCGCCTGCAGCCGGTGTCCAGCTGCTGTAGCGGGGGTGGTCTTTGGCGATGGGCAAGCTCACCGCTGTGCCGGTCTCCGCCGAGTAGTAAATGGCCGTGATCAGCTCCAGCGACTGGCGCGCGTCATGCAATGACACCGGCGTGGTCGCACCCTTGGTTAACGTGTCGTGAATCAGGGCGAACTGACCTTCAAACGATTCCAGCGCGGGCACAAAATCAGCGAGCGCAGAGGCAATAGCCGCATCAATGGCAGGCGACTTGCCTTTGAAAACCCAAGGGTCTTTGCCGGGGCGGTACGGTTCGGGGCTTTGGCTCTCCACCGTCAAGTCCGAGAACATGAAACGCAGGCGAGACAACTCCTCAGCCGCACCCAGCGTGACCGACAAGGTGGCGACCGAGCCATTTTCCAGACCCACAGAAATGGCTGCGCAGTCTTCTACTTCAATCGGGTTAACGCGGGTGGCCAGGTTGGCAAACACGGTTTTGATCGGGCCATTGACATACGACAACATGTCGTGCGCGTGCAAGGCCTGGGTCAGGCAGCAGCCTCCCATTTCGGTCGCCCATTTGCCCCGCCATGTGATGTCGTAATAGTCAGAATCGCGCCGCCATGAGGTCTCAATCGTGGTCAAAAACGGGGTGTGGGCGAAGCCCTTGCTTTGCAGGTGCTTGAGCTTTTGCAAGCCGTTGCCAAAACGGTATTGAAAGATGGGGAACAAGGTTCCCTTGGCGGCCTTTTGGGCGGCTTCAATCCGGTCGCACTCGGCCAGTGAACCTACCAGCGGTTTCTCGGCGATGACATGAAAACCAGCGGCCAGAATCTGCTCAATCAGGGTGCAGTGGGTGTAGGGGGGCGTGCAGAGATCGTAAATATCAACCGTATTGCCAGC
>JANOLC010000473.1:0-4332 GCA_031419575.1 Burkholderiales bacterium
GCCAAAAGCAGCGCCAAGGTGCGGCCGGTGATGCCGCCGCCACGAATACAAACATCAAAATGTCGGGTCATTCAAGGATTGTAGGAGGCAGGGCAAAATCCCCACCCATGACCACCCCTTCTGACATCACCGCCCACATCGCCCGCTTGTTCGTCTACCCCGTTAAATCCTGCGCCGGGATTGAGCTGAAAGAGGCGGTGCTGATCGACACCGGGCTGGACCTGGACCGCGCCTGGATGGTGGTGGATGCCGATGGCGTGTTTGTCTCCCAGCGCGAACAACCCCGCATGGCGCTGATCAAGCCGCAGCTCAAGACGTCTGAGCTGGTGCTGCGCGCCCCCGGCATGTTGGCCTTGCACGTGACGATTGAGGCGGTTGAAGGCCCGGCCACCGTCAAAGTGTGGGACGACGTGGTGCCCGCCTTTGACATGGGCGACATCGCTGCGCAATGGTTCACCGACTTTTTGTCGTTGACCGACGCAGGCCTGCCCGGTGCCAACGCCAAAAAATATCGCATGGTGCGCTTCGACCCCGATTTCAAACGCCTGTCCAGCCTGAAATGGACGGACGGGGTGGAAGCGCCCAACCAGTTCGCCGATGGCTTCCCCCTTTTGGTCACTAGCACTGCGTCCATCGACGCGTTGAACGACAAGATGGTCGCCGCAGGCCACGCCCCCGTGGGCATTGAACGCTTTCGGCCCAACATCGTGCTGGCCGGACTCCAGGCGCATGACGAAGACCGCCTGTTGACCTGTCAAATCACCACGGAATCCGGCGTGGTGGTGCTCAAACCCGTCAAGCCCTGCCCGCGTTGCCCCATCCCCAATATTGACCCCGCCACCGCCCAAAGCAGCCCCGAAGTGGGCGACCTGCTGCAAAGCTACCGGCAAGACGCGCGGGTGAACGGCGCGGTGACCTTTGGCATGAACGCGATTGTCATCAGCGGCATGGACGCGACCCTGCGTGTGGGCCAGGCCGTGTCAGGCCAATTCGACTTCTCGTAGACGTTGACGCGCCAACAGCAGCCTACAACCCCATGCCTTACACTTGGCGGCCCGATTTTCGGGTCGTTTTTTCGTTGTTTTGGGGGTTTGTATGAGTTTGAAGTGTGGCATCGTCGGTCTGCCAAATGTGGGTAAATCCACGCTGTTCAACGCCTTGACCAAGGCCGGCATTGCTGCTGAAAACTATCCGTTTTGCACGATTGAGCCCAACGTGGGCATTGTCGAAGTGCCCGACTCGCGCATGGCGCAACTGGCGGCCATCGTCAAGCCCGAGCGCATAGTGCCTGCGGTGGTGGAGTTTGTGGACATTGCCGGCTTGGTGGCGGGTGCCAGCACCGGCGAAGGCCTGGGTAACAAGTTTCTGGCCCACATCCGCGAGACCGACGCCACCATTAACGTGGTGCGCTGTTTTGAAGACGACAACGTCATCCACGTGGCGGGCAAGGTAGACCCCATCTCGGACATTGAAGTCATCCAGACCGAGCTGTGCCTGGCCGACATGGCGGCGGTTGAAAAAGCCCTGCACCGCGTCACCAAAACCGCGCGTTCGGGTGACAAGGAATCCATCAAGCTGGTGGCCATTCTGGAAAAATGTCAGGTTGCGCTGAACGAGGCCAAGCCAGTGCGCACCATTGACTGGGGCAAAGAAGAGCTGCCGCTGCTGCAACAGTTTTTCCTGATTACCGCCAAGCCCGCCATGTTTGTGGCCAATGTGGCCGAAGACGGGTTCACCAACAACCCCATGCTGGACCGCCTGACCGCCTATGCCACGGCGCAAAACGCACCTGTGGTGGCCATCAGCGCCAAGATGGAAGCTGAAATGGCGGAGATGAGCGATGAAGACCGCCAGATGTTCCTTGAAGAACTCGGCCAGACCGAGCCCGGCCTGAACCGCCTGATTCGCGCCGCCTACACGCTGCTGGGCCTGCAAACCTACTTCACCGCAGGCGTGAAAGAAGTGCGCGCCTGGACGATTCACGTGGGCGACACCGGCCCGCAAGCGGCGGGCGTGATCCACACCGATTTCGAGAAGGGCTACATCCGCGCCCAGACCTTTGCGTTTGACGACTTCATCGCCTTCAAAGGCGAGCAGGGCGCCAAAGATGCGGGCAAGATGCGCTCGGAAGGCAAAGAGTACGTCGTGAAGGATGGCGACGTGATGAACTTCCTGTTCAGCTCGTAGGCAGTCACCCGCCTCACGTCACCCTCCCCAGCAAAGCCAGCCCCGCCAGCACATCCGCCTTGGTGCGGTAACTGCCAAAGGCTCTGAGATCTTGCTCACGCACGATGGGGAAGGTGTCGAGCATGTAGGCGGCGTCATCGGCGCTCAAGCCGTATAGGTAGAAAAACACCGCGTCTAGCGCCGCCAGGCGGGCGCGGCGCTCTGCTTCGTTCCACACAAAAGGCGGCAGCACCTTGCCGCTGGCATCCACGTAGCCCAGGTCGCGGGCAAACGGGGCCATGTCGTGGGCGGTGTAGGTGAGCGCCAGCACCTGGGGGATGACGAAGTCCGCCACCGTAGGGTGCGGGTGGTGGCCGTTCATCAATTTGGCGGCGCGCATGGCTTGGCTGAAGGCGGCGGGCAGGGGCTCGTCGAAGCGGGCGGGGGCGATGACGGGGAGCTGCTCCACCACGAACCAATTCAGGTGCTGGCCCTGGACTTTTTGGCGGGCCACAAAGTCGAACGCGAATGCCGTGAAGTTGGCCAGAAGTAGGCAGGCCGTTTTGGCGTAGCTAGCCTGTGAGTCGGCATCAAAAGGCAAAAGAATGGGCAGCGTATTTCCGAATCCTGCGGTTGGCACCATCGCTGCAATCATGGTTCGCATGTTGGTTGGCGCGGTGACATCTTTGAAGCCCAAGCAGTACCCGAGCCCAACCGTCAACGGTGCGTCAGACGCCTGGACCCAATACTGTGGCGCTGGGTAGCGCGCTGGGCTTACTTTTTCAATTTGAGAAATGGCCACTTGCTGTGCTGCCCGCATCAAGTTCCCCACATTCACCACCACGTCAGCCGCGCGGTGGTCAAACATCTGCACCATCTTGCCCTCGTACAGGGGCACGGCTTGCTGGCTTGTTTCACTGGCCTGTTCCCAGCGATTCAGCGCCGCAGGCTGCCAGCCTTGCATCACTAGCTCACTGGCCTTCAAGAACAGGTGCGAGTCATTGGTCATGTGAAACATCGTCGCGTACTTCACCGGCCACACTCGTACGTCGGGCTGCTGCCCCAGGGTCTCGCTAAAGCCGCCGTGCTTCACCAGCACCGGGTGCTGGGCATACAGCTTGAGCGTGATGTCGGCATCGCGCTGGCTCCTGAAAATCGGCGCGGCCCCGGTGTTGGGGTTCACGCGCTGGAAGTCGTCTGCGCTCAGGCTCAGCACGCGGCCTGGCTCGTCGAGTTCGTCCAGGCTGTGCAGGTAAAACGCACAGCGGGTGGGCAGGGGCAGCGGCGGCTCGTCGTGCGTCCAGCGGGCTTGCTTGCCAAATACCAGCGAGCAAAACTTGAAGCTGGCATGCACGTCCGGGAAAAACACTTTGCGGTTCTCAAAGTCAAACAACGCGCGCAGCTTGCCGGTGTTGCTGATGGACCTGAAAAACTCGGCCGCGCCCTTGTCGGCCGCAATGCCGCTGGGGGTGATCAAGGCGACGATGCCCTGGGGTTGGATCAGCGCTTGCGCACGTTCCACAAACAGGCTGTACAGGTTGACGTCACCGCCGCCCAGCAGCGGGTAGTCGCCACTGCCCAGTTTGCCGTTGCCCAAGACGCGCGCATTGGCCTCGGCCCGCTCCATGGCTTGCAGGTACAGCGGCCACAAGTCCACTTTGGGTGGGGTGTTGGTGCCGGTTTGGGTCATGTTCACGCCTTGCAGCGCGTCAACCATGGCTTTGCGGTCAGCCGCACGGGGCTGGGCGGCAATGGCCGGGTTGCGCTCGGCAAACCATTCCACTTGCTGCAGCTTGATGCGGTCCCACGGCGGGTTGCCCACGATGGCATCAAAACCATTGAGCGAACCCACGCCAAACACGGTGGGAAAGGTGGTCCACCAGTGGAAAAACGTCTCGCGCTGCGCCAGCGCCCGGGCGCGCGCCATCAAGGCGTTGGCGGCCTGGGTGCCTGCGTCTTTGCCGTCCAGCTTGCCCGCGCCAATCACGGCCACCAGGTTTTGGCCGGGCTCCAGCAGCTTGACCAAGCCTGCGTATTCGGGGTGCTGGCCTGCGGCGACCTGGGCGTCGCGCTCTTGTTTGTCTTTAGGTAATTTGAACAGCGGCAGCAGCTTGGTGACTTTGTCCACCGGCCAGCCCGGAATGATCCAGCGCAGGGCGCGCCAAA
>JANOLC010000474.1:0-1893 GCA_031419575.1 Burkholderiales bacterium
TGAGCTGAACAAAAAGCTCACCGGTATGTCGTTCCGCGTGCCCACGTCAGACGTGTCGGTGGTGGACTTGACCTGCGAGCTGAACAACGAAGCAACACTCAAGGAAATCTGCGCCGAGATGAAAGCGCAAAGCGAAGGCGCCCTCAAAGGCGTGCTGGGTTACACCGAAGACAAAGTGGTGGCCACCGACTTCCGTGGTGATACGCGCACCTCGATTTTTGATGCCGACGCCAGCATTGCGCTGGATGGCACTTTCATCAAGATCGTCGCTTGGTATGACAACGAATGGGGCTACTCCAACAAATGCCTGGAGATGGTGCGGGTCGTCGCCAAGTAAGCGGAGAAATAAGCGGTTAAACAGGCGACTTTGATGCCCATTAAAAAACGCGCCCGAGGGCGCGTTTTTTAATGGGCGAGGAGATTATTTCCAGCGAACGGGCTCAATGTCCACCGTCAGTTTTCCATCCCCCAGCATCAGCACCCCTTCCTGAATGGTGGCCTGCAATTGCATGCTGCGTTGGGCCATGGGAATCAGTGCTTGTGAGGTCAGTGTTGGGACCCGGAAGATGCTCAGGTTTTTGGGCCGGGCGAGCTTGCTTTCCATGCCCCTCCACCAGATTTCAGCGGCGTGGTTAAAGCAGTACAGCACCACTTCATCGGCCTTGCCGGTGGCTTTGAGCAGGGGCTTGTCTTCGGGCTGGCCCGCTTCAATCCATAGTCGAGTTCTGCCGGTGTAGTCACGCAACCAGGCGTCAGGCTCGTCAACGTCAGACAGGCCCGCGCCAAAGGTCAGCGTGCCGTCGCCACCACACACGGTTTGCAGCTTGTGGGCCTGCAAGGCCAGCGCGACCAAGCGAATCATCATGCGTTCGTCCGTCTCGCTGGGGTGGCGCGCCAGCGTCAGCGCGTGGTCGGCGTAGTAGCTGTGGTCAATGTCTGCAATTTGCAGATTGGCTTTGAAGATGGTGGATTTGATGGCCATCAGACCCGCCGCGCCAGCTCCGCCGCCATCCCCGTATAACTGCCTGGCGTCATGGCCAGCAGGCGCTGTTTGTCGGCCTCGGGGATCTCCAGCCGGGCGATGAAACCCTGCATCAGATCGCGTGTCATGGGCTCACCCCGGGTGAACTTTTTGAGCTGTTCATACGGCTGGGGCAGGCCATAACGGCGCATCACGGTCTGGATGGGCTCGGCCAGCACTTCCCACGACGTGTCCAGGTCAGCGGCTATTGCCGCTTCATTGATCTCCAGCTTGCCCAAACCGGTGTTGAGCGACTGGTAGGCCAGCACGGCGTAGCCGATGGCCACACCCATGTTGCGCAACACGGTGCTATCAGTCAGGTCACGCTGCCAGCGGCTGATAGGCAACTTCTCGCTCAGGTGTTTGAGCATTGCATTGGCCATGCCGAGATTGCCTTCGGCGTTCTCAAAATCAATCGGGTTGACCTTGTGCGGCATGGTGCTCGAACCCACTTCGCCGTCTTTCAGCTTCTGTTTGAAGTAGCCCAAGCTCACATAGCCCCAAACATCGCGCGACCAATCGATCAGGATAGTGTTGGTGCGGGCGATGGCATCAAAAATTTCAGCCATGTAGTCGTGCGGCTCGATCTGGATGCTGTAGGGCTGAAAGGTCAGGCCCAGGCCCAGTGGCTCCGGCGTTTCAATCACCTTTTTACTGAAGGCTTCCCAGCCAAATTCGGGCCAGGCTGACAGGTGTGCGTTGTAGTTTCCTACCGCGCCATTCATCTTGGCCATGATGCTGACGTTGGCGATTTTTTCGCGCGCGGCCACCAGGCGCACCACCACATTGGCGACTTCCTTGCCCACGGTGGTGGGGCTGGCGGTCTGGCCGTGCGTGCGGCTGAGCATGGGCACGTCTGCAAAAGTGTGGGC
>JANOLC010000475.1:0-2136 GCA_031419575.1 Burkholderiales bacterium
CCTCAATATTCATAGACAAAAGACCTCAAAGTCCTAGTAACTAATGAATAGTTTGCTATCAATATAGAAGCATATTCAGCCCCTTCATGCACTCCCGATTTTTCAACTATTGCTGAGGTCCGATGAAATTTGAATCGCTCACCGCCAACGGCAATTTAGATTTCATTGGGCCGAATCAACAGTTCTTTCCCAGGTTCTTTCCCCCACCAACTTTCCAACTTTAAAAGGAAACTCTATGAACACATCAAAAACCCTCAAAACCGCGCTGCTGTCGGCAGCTGTTTCTCTGGCGCTGGTCTCAGCGGCCAGCGCCCAGACGACCACGGCATCCAGCACCACTGGGTCGTCCATGTACGGCATGGGCAAAGGCTACGTCGGCTTAAACGCCGGGGAGACGGACTTTGCCTTGAGCAATGGCACCGGCCTGTTTGCCAACGATCGAAAAAGCACCGCTTACAACCTGTACGGCGGCACGTATTTCAACAATAACTTTGGAGTTGAGCTGGGGTATGTCAACTTTGGTACGGTAAACCGGGCGGGCGGCTCGTCCCGAGCCGAAGGGCTGAATCTGGCACTGGTCGCTCGCCTGCCGTTGAGCGACTCTTTCAGTCTGTTGGGTAAATTGGGCTCTACTTATGGGCGTACCAATGTGTCCAGCCTGCCAGGCTCGGGTATCGCCAGTGGCAGCGACAGCGGCTTTGGTCTGGCCTACGGCATTGGTGCGGAGCTGGCCGTCAACACCCAATGGGCGGTTGTGTTGCAGTATGACGTACACCAGCTGCACTACATCGGTGGCAGCAGCGACAGGGAAGAAATGAAAGTCACCAGTTTGGGTATTCGCTACAAGTTCTAAGCCTGCAGTAGCTACAAAAAAGGCGGGAGACCGCCTGCCAGTGCCGCACAGTGAAGCGCTACCTTACTGGGGCGCTCAGTTCGATAGCGCACAGACCCTGCCGAATGGCAATCGTTACGCTTGACCATGAATCCACCAAAACTTACCCCAGATCAGGGTTTGACATCCAGTGAAGCGGCCACCCGCTTGCAGGCCGATGGCCCGAATGAGCTGACCCCACCCACACCGCGCACACCTTGGCACATCGCTTTAGAAGTCGCCCGTGAGCCGATGTTCCAGCTGCTGCTGGCAGCCGGCATTCTCTATTTGTTCCTGGGTGACATGGGTGAAGCCTTGATGCTGCTGGCTTTTGTGGCCATGACTGTGGCCATTACCGTGGTGCAGGAGCAGCGCACCGAGAAAGCACTGGAAGCGTTGCGCGACCTGACCAGCCCGCACGCCCGGGTCGTGCGTGATGGCCAGACCCAGACTGTGCCCTCGCGTGAACTGGTGGTGGGCGATCTGTTGGTGTTGACCGAAGGAGACCGGGTTGCCGCCGATGCCTGGGTATGGAGTGCCAGCGATCTGCAAGCGGACGAATCCTTGCTGACCGGCGAGGCCGTCCCCGTGGGCAAGACGGCGGCAGACTCCCAGGTATTTGGCGGCACCATGCTGGTCAGTGGCGGTGGCATGGCGCAGGTAACGGCCACGGGGGCGCGCAGCGAAATTGGCCGCATTGGCAAAGCGCTGGACACCATCACCACCCCGCCCACGCCGCTGCACGTGCAAACCCGCAAACTGGTGCGAATATTCTCTGTACTGGGCTTGGGCTTGAGCCTGGTGGTGATTGGCTTGTATGGGTGGACGCGTGGCGACTGGATGGGCGGCCTGCTGGCGGGCATCACGCTCGCAATGTCGATGCTGCCGCAAGAGTTCCCACTCATCCTGACCGTGTTCATGGCGATGGGGGCCTGGCGGCTGTCGCGCCAGCAGGTGCTGGCGCGGCGAGCCTCCACCATCGAAACGTTGGGATCAGCCACCGTGCTGTGCACCGACAAAACCGGCACGCTCACGCAAAACCACATGGCGATTGTTGAGCTGACGATGGCCCAGGGTGCCAAGTTGGCCACCTGGGCCGCTGCGGACAATGATTTTCCCCTGGCATTTCACCCCGTGGTCGAATTCGGCATTCTGGCCAGTGAACTCAAACCCTTCGACCCCATGGACAAGGCGTTTCTGGCGCTGGGCGTTGACCACCTGCCAGAGCAAGGTGTGCATGCCGACTGGACACTGGTGTATGAATA
>JANOLC010000476.1:0-3025 GCA_031419575.1 Burkholderiales bacterium
GGGCGATGTATTCAGCCGCATCGCGCCAGGTGGTGATGCCGCCTATACCCGACACCGGCAGGCCCGCTGTCTCGGGGTCGCGGCCAATCTCCGCCACCATGTTCTGTGCGATGGGCTTGACCGCTGGGCCGCAGTAACCGCCGTGCGAGCCGGTGGGCCCCACGCTGGGCGACATGACCATGGTGTCCAGGTTCACACCCATGATGGAGTTGATGGTGTTGATCAACGACACGGCATCGGCCCCGCCCGCTTTGGCGGCTCGCGCGGGCTGGCGGATGTCGGTGATGTTGGGCGTGAGCTTTACGATGACCGGCAGCTTGGTGTAGTGCTTGCACCAACGGGCGACCATTTCAATGTATGCGGGCACTTGGCCCACAGCCGATCCCATGCCGCGTTCGCTCATGCCATGCGGGCAGCCAAAATTGAGCTCAATGCCATCGCAGCCGGTGTCGTCCACCCGGGCCAGAATGTTCTTCCATGAGTCCTCGGTGCACGGCACCATGATGGAGGCGATCAGGGCGCGGTCAGGCCACAGGCGCTTGACACGCTTCATCTCGTCCAGGTTGGTTTGCAGCGGGCGGTCAGAGATCAGCTCGATGTTGTTGAAGCCAATCACGCGCCGGTCACCATTTAGCAACGCGCCATAACGCGGCCCGTAGACGTTGACGATGTGCGGGTCTTCGCCAATGGTTTTCCAGACCACACCGCCCCAGCCCGCCTCGAACGCGCGGTTGACGTTGTATTCCTTGTCAGTGGGCGGGGCGGAGGCCAGCCAGAACGGGTTGGGGCTTTGAATACCGATGAAGTTGGTTTGCAGGTTTGCCATGGTGTTCTCTGTAGTGCTGCTCAGGCTTGCAAAGATGTGTGCAACGAGGCGTGAATCGACAGCGCCGCCTGTTTGCCGTGCTCCACGGCTTCGACGGTCAAATCCAGGCCTCCAAAACGGCAGTCGCCCCCTGCCCACACTTTGGGGTGAGACGTGCGGCCCGCTTTGTCCGTGGCAATGCGACCTTGTTTTAACTCGATGACCAGTGAATCACCCGCCTGGATATCCACAGAATTGAGGCTTTGCCCAATGGCTTTGAGGACGACGTCAGCCTCCACCGCGAACGTTTCACCCGTCTCAATCAGCGTGGCACCGTCCAAACCTGTACGAGCGAACTTCACGCCGGTAACTTTGCCGCCGTCCTTCAAGATTTCTTTGGGGGCTGCCCAGAATTTGAGGGCGACCCCGTGGGTCTGGGCCCACTCCTGCTCGTGGCAGGAGGCGGACATGTCGGCCTGGCCGCGGCGGTAGACGATAGTGACATCTTCTGAGCCCAATTTTTTGGATTGCACAGCAGCATCGATCGCCGTCATGCCACCACCAATCACCACCACTTTGCGGCCGACAGGAACTTCAGCATATGACGGTGCCTGGCGTAGCTCGGCGATGAAGTCCACCGCGTTGCGAACCTCTGAGCCGGCAGGCTCAGTGATGCCCATGGCGTTGACGCCGTCCAGGCCCAGGCCAAGGAACACGGCGGGGTAGTCGCGGGTCAAATCAGTCAGAAAAATGTCTTTGCCCAGTCGCGCGTTGTTACGGATTTCAATGCCACCGATGGACAGCAGCCAATCGATTTCTTGCTGCGCAAAACCGCCGGTGGTTTTGTAGGTGGCCAGACCATATTCGTTGAGACCGCCCGGTTTGGCGTTGGCGTCAAACACCACCACGTCATGCCCAAGGCGGGCCAGGCCATGGGCGCAGGCCAATCCTGCGGGGCCAGCACCCACCACGGCAACTGTTTTGCCGGTGGATGCTGCCCGGGTGAATAGCGGCATACCGGCGGATTTTGCAAAGGAAGCAAAGTAGGCATCGGTAGCGTAGCGCTGCAGCAGGCCAATTTCTACCGGTTTGTCTTCCAGCGTGTTGCGCACACAAGCCTGCTCGCACAGCACCTCGGTGGGGCAGACCCGCGCGCACATGCCACCCAACGGGTTGGCCGACAAAATCGCCTGAGCCGACCCGCGAATATTGCCGTCGGCAATGCGCTGAATGAAACTGGGAATTTCTATGCCCGTGGGGCAGGTCGCAATGCAGGGTGCATCAAAGCAGTAGTAGCAACGGTCCGCTTCCAACTTGGCCTGGGCCAGGTTGAGGGGAGGATGCGCGTCGCAGAAATTTTTGGCGTATTGGTCAGTTGGCAGACGCCCGGCCTTGACGTCGGCAATAGCAATAGTGGTGTGCGGGGAGCTTGTCATGGACCAATTTCTTTCAAAGTCAAAAGCGACAAGGGGTGGATTGCTCCACCCCAACAGATCGCCGATAAGGTTCAGATTATTTGGCCGCTGCGTCCCACACGGCATGGGTCCAGGCGGCCTTACCCGGGTCTTTTTTGATCACCGGGTCGCTGCCACCGGCCATCAACACCTTCACGGTGCGCTGGTACGCGGCCGGGTCCAGATAACCCACTTTGCCAGCGGGGGAGGTCACCAGTTTGGCCACATTTTCCATCTGGCGCTTCTGGATGGCCAGGGTGCTGCCACCGGATTTGTCAGCTTCCAGAACAATCTTGGCAGCTTCTTCGGTATTCTTGACGGCGTACTCCCAGCCCTTCATCGAGGCTTTGACAAACTTGCCCATGCGTGCCACAAATTTCGGGTCTTTCAGCTTGGACTCCAGCGCATACAGCCCATCTTCCAGGGTGGACACACCTTGCTCTTCGTAGCCAAAGGTGATCAGCTCGTCAGCCTTCACACCGGCATCAATGATTTGCCAGTATTCGTTGTAAATCATGGTGGAGATGCAGGCTGCCTGGTTTTGCAGGATGGGGTCCACGTTAAAGCCTTGCTTCAGCACCTTCACATCAGCTGCAGAGCCCGTGGTTTTCAGGCCTAGCTTGGACATGTAGGAGAAGAACGGGTATTCATTGCCACCAAACCATACGCCCAGGGTCTTGCCCTTGAAGTCGGCAGCCTTGGCCACACCGGCGGATTTTTTGCAGGTCAGCATCATGCCCGAGCGGTTGAACACCTGGGCCACGTT
>JANOLC010000477.1:0-7939 GCA_031419575.1 Burkholderiales bacterium
AGTGCCGTCAGAGGCAAAAGCGGCATTTGAAGACGTTATAATTAAAACTTGTCGGAGTGTGGCGCAGTCTGGTAGCGCACCTGGTTTGGGACCAGGGGGTCCAAGGTTCGAATCCTTGTACTCCGACCAAAAAACTTAAAAAAGCTCACTTCGTGGGCTTTTTTTATGTGGCTTTCACATTCTGCCCGTAGCTCAGTTGGATAGAGCATCAGCCTTCTAAGCTGAGGGTCGGGGGTTCGATCCCCTCCGGGCAGACCAGACAAGTGTGGAAACAATGCTACAAGCGAAGCCACAATCCATCCATGCAAAGGTAAAAAATTTCCTAAAGCGAAGAACATTTCGTTACATTGGATTCTATTTTCCAATGTTTTCAGGCCTCTCACGCCCGTGGATGCAATGTTCAAAATCTTTGGAGTGACTCTGTGTCGCAGCCTGCTGCGGGTTGCAGTCTTGCTGTTCGCCTTTGGATCGTGTGCCGCAGCAAATTTGAATTTGGTTAATGAGGGGCGAAAACTGTATGACGGGACGACAACTGTCGGTACTGGGGTTGGTTCTTCAGGCGCCTGTATAGGTTGTCACTACACATCAGCACCACCGACTTTGACGCAAGGCTCAGCAGGCCAGGCCAATAATCACAATTTGGCGTCAAACAACGGGGATCAGATTACGACGGCAATAAATAATGGCTATATGGTGTTTCCGGGAATCACTGCAACCCAAAGGTTTCAGTTGTCTCTGTACATTGCCCAATACAAAGCGCCAGCCGCCATTTCTTCCAAAACGCTGGGAATACGGGCTGGTGTAGCCAGCGGGACGCTGGATGTTTATCAATTTCTGCCAATAGATGGAAGCAGTGGTGTTGCCAAAGATTCTGCCGGGGTGACGGCCGTCATCTCCGGCGCCAGCCCAAGCGGCAGTGTGGCTACTGTCATTAACAATCCATCAACTTCTTCAATCCAGTACAACATCACCTACACCCCTGCTGCCAATTTTGTTGGTACTGAAACGATTGACTACAAAATTATCAATCCGGCGGCAACCAGTCCGGTAGCAAATCATATCGATGTAACGGTTTACGGCATAACCAACACACCATTGACGGCTGCAAACTTGACCGCTACTGCAAAAAAGGGTGTGGCAAGTGCGAACGTTTTTACGGTCACATCCAATGATCCTGGCGCTGTCTTCAGCTCCAGCAATCTGACAACTTTGACAGGTTTGTCCATCGATGCAAACACGGGTGTCATATCCGGTACACCCAACACAACGGGTGCGATAGATGTCACGGTGACGGCCTCGACACCGGCTGTGGGAGGATCTGTCAGTCGAACTTTGACCATCACAATTGCCGGTATCACCAGCGCTAATGCCGTCAATTATTCCCAGAACGTTGCCATTGCACCTTACACGATAACGGCTTTCCCGTCGACCACGTCACCGCAAATTACTGCGGGAGCACTTCCGACCGGGCTCAGCATTGTGGGAGGCGTCATCAGTGGTACGCCAACGGTGCCGGGGTCGTTCCCTGTGACCATACAGGCTGACTCCGGAAGTGGTTTGGTGAGTCAGGCACTGGCCATCACCGTGGGCCCGATTCCCGTCATTACTTCCACGCCTGCCAGCAATGCAGCGCCCACCGTGACGGTCATCGGTTCCACGGGAGCTGCGATATTGAACATTCAAATCAACGCGACAACTCCACCGGCCATTACGGGGAGCTCTTACATTGCCACCGGTATCAATGCGATCACGGGACTTATCTTTAACGCCACCACGGGTTTGATTTCCGGGACCCCATCTGTCAGTGGTGACTTCCCCGTTGTTTTGGGGGCTTCCAACACCAATGGGCAGGGCATATTGAATGTGGTGTTTCGAGTCAATGCCGGTGCTGCACCCAACATCTCAAGTGCTGCGTCAGCCGGGGCGGTCTCGGTCGGGTCGACCGGGACGGTTTACACCATCGCGACCAACACCAATGGCCCCATTGTCAGTTATGGCATCGTGGCACCCAGTGTTTTGCCATCGGGCTTAGCGCTAAACACGACAACTGGAGTTGTGTCGGGAACGCCCGGTACCAGCGGCACTTTCCAGACGACTTTGAGTGCGACCAACTCAGGTAACTTCACAGGGACCAAGGTGGTGACCGTTACCATCAATCCTACATCTGCGCCCGTCATTACCAGTCCGACATTTGCCACTCTGGCGGTTGGCGTTCCAATGACGCCACTCCAAATAGTGGCGACCAATCCGCCCATTCTGAGTTATGGGTTGCAGTCCGGTAGTACTTTGCCGGTGGGTTTGAGCCTGGACACTGCAACAGGCATTATTTCGGGCACGCCGACAACACCCGGGCCGGTGACCGCTACGCTTAAAGCCACTAATGTGGTCAACTTTGGCGTTTTGGCTGTGCCTTTCTCGGTTGGTGTTCCCACGCCGACAAACTGTGTGATGACGGTGCCATTGAATACCGCGACAACGCTAGATTTGAAGCCGTGTATGTTCCCAGCTTTCGTTCCGGCGGGGGTTTCCGTGCTGGCCACGCCTTCTCATGGCTCGGTGGTGGTGAGTGGTACCACGGTTACTTACACGCCTGTCAAAAACTATTTTGGAATTGACTCGTTCACTACCGTGGCTTCATTTGCGGGTGGTGGTACCTCAACGGCGGGCCTCGTGAGCGTAACCATCACTGGCAGGCCAGACCCGACCCACGAAGTGGCCGTAACAGCGACGCTGGGGGCGCAAACGGCTACGGTGCAGCAGTTCTCGCGTGCCCAAGTCTCAAATTTCCAGAAACGAATGGAATCGCTGCACCCCCGAGGTAGCAGCGCGGGGGGAGCGCCCACATTGCAATACAAGGGTACGGGGGACACTGGTTCGCGTTCTTTCGGTCCGGGTGCGGTCGCTTCGCCATCCGCGTCAGTAGACGCAGCCAAAGTCGCTGCGACGAATCCGCTGGATCCGATCCCTGTTCCCGTCGCCATGACCACGGCACAGGGGGTGGATACGGTCGCCGCGGGCTTGGGCCTCAAGGCACTGCCGTTCGCTGATACCGTTGCCTCCCTGCTTACGAGTCGCTCGGTGAATCTTGCTAGCTTGGTGGGTGGTAATGGCCTTCCCAATTCGCAGGGTTCCATCAGTTATTGGGTGGAGGGTGTGGCCACCTTTGGTAGCCGCGATGCAGTAGGTGCCGTTAGTGGCTACGAATTTAGCTCAAGTGGTATCAGTGTTGGCGCCGACCGGCGCATCAATGACCTCTGGGCGGTGGGAATCGGACTGGGATATGGCCGTGATAAAACGATTATTGGCACAGACGGCTCGCAGAATGACGGGCGCGGTTATTCGTTGGCCACCTACGCTAGCTACCAGCCTAGCCCGGGGATATTTCTTGACGGAATGATTGGTATTGGATCAATAGATTTTGACACCCGTCGCTACGTCGCCTCCATAAATGACTTCGCCTATGGCAACCGCAAAGGCACCCAGATTTTTGGCTCATTGTCTGCTGCGTACGAGAAGCGCCAGGGTGGCGTGATGGTGTCTCCTTATGGCCGGCTTGATTTTTCGTCCAGCAAATTGCTGGACAGCACCGAGACAGGCGCCGGTGCCTATGCGTTAACTTATTTTGAGCAAACTATTGCGTCGCTTCAAGGGGCTGTGGGTGTCCGTGCCGAGTCCATTCATTCCGCCAGCTTCGGCTGGGCGATACCACGGGTTCGCGCCGAGTTCCGCCACGAGTTTCAAGGCGAGGGAGACGCGTTCATTTCCTACGCAGATCAAATTGGTGGTACCCGCTACGCAATAGCCGGCGCATCCGCCGGGCGGGATTCATTTGTTATGGGTATAGGCAGCGACTTCATCCTGCGGGATGGCTGGACGCTGGGGGTCGACTATCAACTCAGCCAATCGTCCGCACAAGAGTCGAGTTACGCGATTCGATTCCGTATCACCAAGGACTTTGATGCCATGGGGCTGCCCAAGTTGATGGGCGAGTGGGCGGATACCCCGTCCAAACCTATCGATGTACAGGTGGATGCAGGGTATGCCTACGACGACAACGTCACGCGCGCCAAAGCGGGGCCTGATCAGCGCGCCGACAGTTCTTACAGCGTCAACGTGAGTAAAACCAAGGTGTTTAATCTTTCAGAGCAATCACGGGTCGTATTGACAGGTTCTATTGGGGGAGAGCGGTTCCAGAACTTTAATGGTCTGAGCCGGTTATCCGCTGGAGTGGAGGGAGAAATTCAGTATCGAGAATCTTCTGAGTTCGATGCGCCCACTTTGGGTGTGTTTGGGCGATTGACGGCTGACCAATTCCAGTCTGATTTGCGCGATGGATATCGCTATTCCCTGGGTGTGTCGCTGCGCCAGCCCCTCACTGACAGAATTAGCCTCTTTGGTGCTTTGTCGCACAATGAGCGGCGCGCAAGAAGTGCAGTCTTCAATAGCTCAGACAGCTCTCTGCGGGTCAATGCGGACTATGCATTGAGCGAGCGGGAAACCTTGTATGCCAGTGGCGAATACCGCAGAGGTGACATTGTGTCCACAGGGCGGGCCTCGCTCGAGAACGTCAGTGTTGCTAAAGTCTTTGTACAAGACGATGCCTTTGCAGGCGGACAGTTCTTCAGTTACCGTTTTGATGGCAGCACAGTCCTTACTACGCTGGGCTATAACTTGGGATTGGGGCCACGGGACTCTTTGGACTTTTCTTGGCGACGGGTGGAGTCCACGCCAAGCCTGAGGCCGAGCTTTGTGACCTCTCCCAAGAGTTACATTGACAATCAATGGTCGGTCACCTACTTGGTGCGGTTTTAGGAGGTTGGCAATGACAATAGGCGGTACCCACCTCATCAGGATAGTTTGGCTGGCTTTGTCCCTGCTCTTGTCTGCATGTGGCGGCGGGGGAAGTGGCACCTCAAGCAGCGGCGATGTTTACCCTGGCGAAAAGCTCCCGGCAGTTCTTGTTAGTGGTCCCGACAGCTTCTTGCTGTTTCCCAATCCGCAGAAGCAGGCCGATGGAACCCTTGAAGTGAATTCTTTGGCCTATGCAACGGCCTACTACGAAGCCATTGACCCCAATAGCGATCGTGACACGCTAGCTAAATTCAAGGCCCAAAATGGAATTGGTCAACCCAGCGGAGGGGCCACCGGTGTGATTGAAGAGAGTGTGACTGTTGGCGACCAACGCGATCTCGGTTATGGCCGCAGAATGACGGCCCGCCAGAACGCTGACGGTACGCTGGCTTTTGTGGTGGATAACTTTTTGGTGGGCGGTTACGGCGCGTACTCGCCCTTTAATCTTGAGGCCGCCATCGTTGGTGCGACGCAATGGCATCTGGGAACGAACGGTATTGAGTTTAGCCCTGGGCCGGGTGGAACGGTTAAATTTGTAAAACTTTACACTTTCGACCCGGTGACGGGGCAGCGCCTGATGATGGCCAACCTAGACGGGCGCGGCAACAAGGCCATGCCAACCGTTTGCATTACCTGCCATGGCGGGCGCGGCGACCCATTGACGCCACCGGACGCAACAGGCAAACGCCTGTTCGCCAAGGTCATGAATTTGGTGTCACAAGCGCGTGGCGATGTGGCTGCGCAACTGCACCCGTTTGAGCCCGCCGCACTTGACTTTTCTACATTGCCAGGCTTTTCACGGGCGATGCAGGAGAGCAAGCTTAAAACCATCAACAAAATGGTTTTATGTTCGCTTCCGTTGACGGCTGCCTCTGCCTTTGGCGAGGATACTTGTCGAGCTGGTTTACGGCCCGCCAGTGGTGGCATAGCAACGGTGAACGAATACCAAAGTACGGTTGCCGAGCACCTGAAGGATATGTATGGTGGCAATGGTTTGCCATTGAACGCCACAACCACTGTTGACTCCTATGTGCCCACCGGTTGGCAATCCGTCGGACAAAGTACGCTTTACGCGAACGCTCAGGCACAGGCCTGTCGGGTATGTCACCTTCTGCGCGGCACGGGTAACCAGTCAGACATCAACTTTGACACTTACGCCAAGTTTGACGGCTATGCAGACCGTATCAAAGCCCATGTGGCAGACCGGGGTAACATGCCGCTTGCCAAGTTGATTTATGACAAGTACTGGAGCACACCCTCAATCAACGGGCCCATTGGTCAATTCCTGATTGGCAAAGGTTATGCTGATGGTGCGCAGAAGCCCGGACGTCCGGTTGCTGACCCAGGGCCCGGGCGAGTCGTCAAGCAAGGTGCGACAAGTTTGTCAGCAGCAGCCAGCTTGTATTCCAGTGACTATCAGTGGTCTATCGTGTCAGGACCCGTTGGCGGTGCAAGCTTGGCTAGCGCGATTGGACTGCAAACCACCTTCAATGCAACCGCTGATGGCACTTACCGGGTTCAGTTGATCGCCAGCAAGGGAGCCGTGCAAAGTACGCCGGTGCAAATCACCATTGAGGTTAGCAATGTCCTGCCTTACGATCCTGCGGCGCTACGTTTTGCCACGGACATTAAACCCATTTTGGGGGCGGGTGGAGCGAACTGTGTGAGCTGTCACCAGCCAGGCGGAAACGGCACAGTTATTCCTCCCATTTGGTACACAGACTATGACCGCAATGGCGATGGGCTGACCAATTCAGTCGATGAGGCTTGGTTCTATACCGAGCTGCGGGGGCGCATCAACTTCACCGATATTGTTGCCAGCCCATTATTGCGCAAGCCATCCAACCATCACCATAACGGGGGCCAGCAGCCCGGCTTTAATACAACGGCAAAGCCTGAACCCGTCGCAGCATTTGATTCCTCGGCCACGGGCCGTGGTAATTACGACAAGGTCTTGAACTGGATTCTGAACGGCGCGCCGCAATAGCGCTCTGACTGTGGGGCCAATCAGTACGTGCGCCGAGGTGCGTTGTACGAATCTTTGGAGAACACAAACGGAGTTTTGCGCCCCACCAGCGTTTCTATTAAAGACAATTCTTGGTCAGTGTGGTTTAGAAACGGGGCGTTCCTAATGTTCTTGCCCTGGCCACCATCGGCCACGATGTAAACCGGACGGTCATGGTGTGTGGCGGCAATGGTTTCCTTGCTATCGGGGTCGCTATTGGCTTGTATTTCGGTCACACCATAGCAAGTGCAGAAGTAAGTTTGCTCAGGATCTGCTTCCACATAAAAACCAGTTCCTCTTATGCCGATGGTGGAGGTTGATGTACTTACCCGCATGGGTGAATTACGGGAAACAGACAACAGTTTCCCTGCCACCATTCTCAGTCCTGAGATTAGCAAATTGCCTGCCGAACTCTCACTAGATTCAATTAGCAATCGGCTGCTGCTTTCCAGAATCATGGAGTGTGTACCGACTACGAATACTATCTCGCTGTTTTTGGCAGTTTGCACGGTGTCGCCCGGCTTGATTTGCGTGGTCATCGTGGCCGCTTGGTCATTGACAGTTACCTCTCCCGAGAGGCCGTAGATGGATTGGCCCGCTGGCAGCTTGCTGGGTCTGCTGCCGAAGATGCCAAAACTCAAGGCGTTGGCATCAGTCAGCGCCGTGGTGAACAAGCCCGTAGACAAGGCCTGAATCAAGATGCGGCGGCGAGGGTCATCAATGGTGTCAAAGCGGCTCATGGTTGTGCACTCCTAGTGGCCCTCAATACCCGAGGGAGGGATCTATCGGGATGAAAAAAGCGATCAATCAAGCTCAAAGAAATCCTAACACACTCAGTCTATTTTGGGGTAAATAAATGGGTCAAATTGCCTTGAGGTCCTCGTCAATAAACAGTTTATCGCTATCATTTAGGTAGCAAACTCACTGACTTGGCATTCAGCCCGCTGCAACCGCTATGCCTTTGAACTGCCCGGTCGCGATCTTCCTTTCCCACTCCGCTGGGCCAGTGATGTGCACACTGGTGCCACCCGCATCTACCGCTACGGTGACGGGCATGTCTACCACATCAAACTCGTAAATGGC
>JANOLC010000478.1:0-2482 GCA_031419575.1 Burkholderiales bacterium
CGGAGCGAACGGCAGCACCTTCAGCGAGACATCGGTGATCAGCCCTAGCGTGCCCAAGGCCCCGGCCATCAGGCGGGACACGTCATAGCCCGCCACATTCTTCATGACCTGACCACCAAAGGTTAAGTGCTCACCCCGACCATTGATGATTTGCACGCCCAGCATGTAGACGCGCACACCCCCCACACTGGCGCGGGCCGGGCCACTCAACCCGGCGGCGACCATGCCGCCCACGGTGGCGGCGCTGGCGCCATGGCTGGTGGTAGCGCTGCCAAAATGCGGTGGCTCAAACGGAAGGCACTGGCCCTGCTCAGCCAACACGGCTTCCAGCTCGGCAAGCGACGTGCCCCCGCGAACCGTGACCACCAATTCGCTGGGCTCATAACTCGTGATGCCGCGCCAGGCGCGGGTGTCCAACACCTCACCGATCAACGTCTGGCCATAAAAGTCTTTGGTGCCACCGCCGCGAATGCGAAGCGGTGTGCCTGTGGCGGCAGCTTGCTGGATACGCTGCCTGAGGTGATCAAGCTGATCTAGCTGAGCAACGGTTGAATCTTGCTGGAACATGGTGTTGCGCAGGGTCAGTCCTGAAAGAAGTTGACGGGCAAGCCGGGCACGTCCACCCGGGTGGAGAACACGCAGCCCGAGTTGGGGAAGTCGGCCAACTCCTGCGCACTGCGGTTGTGCCGCGCCGTGGTGACATACAGAGTTTGCAAATCGGCACCGCCAAAACACGGCATGGTGGGGCATTGGGCAGGCAAGTGAAGGGTGTCCAGCACCTCGCCCGACGGGCTGAGCTTCAACACGCGCTGGCCTTCAAACATGGCCACGTAATAGTTGCCTTGACTATCCACCGCAGCGCCATCAGGGCGACCGGCGTAGGAAGCTGAGTCAGCACCACCAGTCGTGACGTATTGCCATCCGGCAGGCTTCAAGGCGAACTGCTTGAACACGCGCTCGGCGCTCATGGCATTGGTTTGGGCGTCCCAGTCCCAAGCGCGTATCAGGTGGCGCGGGGTGTCCGCCCAGTACACCGTTTTGTCATCAACCGACCAGGCCAGGCCGTTGGCCGTGGTGGCATCACCGGCCTGGCGCTGCACCAACGGCGAACCACCGTCACGGCAGTCAACGGAAAACAACGCGGCATCTGGTGACGTGCGTGGCTCAAAGATCGTACCGGCCCAAAAGCGACCCAAGGTGTCGGCCTTGCCATCGTTGAAGCGCGTCGTGGCCGGGTCGTGGTCAAACTTTTGAATCAGCGACAGCGCGCCGCCCCAATCGCGGGCGCGGTAGATGCCATCCCGCAGGGCGATCACCAGGCCACCACGGGTGGCTGGGGCCATGCAGCCGGGTTCTGAAGGCATGGACCACGCCTCTACCGTGCCCATGAAGACATTGGCCCGCAAAATTTTGCGGCCCGGAATGTCCAGCCAATACAGCGTTTGCTCGTGCGGGTGCCAGAACGGGGACTCGCCCAGTTCGTTGGCTTCAGGCGACACGGTTTGCCACTTTGCCGCTGAACTCATGCCGACTTCTCCACATAAATGCTCATCTCGGTGGGTAGGGACTCACCCGGTTGCAGCACCCGCACGCCCAGCGCATCGGCAGAAGCTGCACGGATCGCCATCAGGTTGATAGCGTTGTTGATATGGCTGACAGGCTCAACCGCCACAAAGTCTTTGGTGTCGTTGGTAAACACAACCAAGCGGCTCAAGGGGCTGGTCAGGCGTGTGTGCAACATCTCGTCACGCAGGTGTACGGTGCCACTCCAGCCGTCAAAGCAATGGTCGATGTCCAGCGTGGCACAGTCTTGATCCAAGCCTTTGGTCGCCAGCCGGTGGGTGGGCAATTTCAGGTCGTCCATTTCCCAGCGGCCTGTGGCGTCGAATGCGATGTGGCTGCGGGCGCGTTTCACAAAATACGGGTGCCAACCCAAGCCGACAGGTGTCGGCGTGTCAGACTGGTTGGTGATGCTCAGGGTGACTTCGAGCGCGTTGTCGGTCAGGCGAAACGCCTGTGATGCATCAAACGCAAACGGCCATGACGTGTCAGGTTTGTGCTCATACGACAGCAAGGCAAAGCAGTCATCCGCCTCGAGCACCGTCCAGGGCCGCTGCCAGCCCACGCCGTGGATGGCGTGTGGATCGTCACCAAAGTTTCTGACCAACGGATGGCTGGTGCCGTTCCATTGCAAAGAAGCGTGGCCCACACGGTTGGAAAACGGCCCCAGCGGGTAGCTGCCCGATTGACGAACCGAGGTCAATTGACTGGCACCGGGCGAGCGCAAAACAGGTATGCCGTCAAACCACAGACCGGCGATGCAGGCGCCCAAGGCAGGGGCAATTTCGCAGCGAAATAAGCCGGCAGTCAGCACGGGGCTTGGTGTCATGGTGGAGTCTCCTGCTGGGTATTGTGCACTGCGAGTTGGTGGCAGGAATTGCCCAAAAAGAAACCCGCTAAAGCCAAGGCTCTTGCGGGTTTC
>JANOLC010000479.1:0-8337 GCA_031419575.1 Burkholderiales bacterium
TACCGCGTCGCTATTGCGGCTGGCACTGGCCTTGACCGGCGTGGTGATTGTGCTCAAAACCCCAGGTGCGGCCTGGCCCGTACCGGAAAGCCTGGCGGACTGGCTGGCGCTGATGGGAGGCTTCAGCTTTGCGCTGACCAACATCCTGCTGCGCAAGCTCAAAAATGCCCCGGAGGGCGCCTGCATGCTGGCTATGTTCAGCGGTGGTGCCAGCATGGCAACCATGGCTGCATTGGTGGCCATGGGGTCGGGCCTGGCCACTGCGCCACCGCCCCCCAGTCTGAACTGGGTGCCACTGGCAGCCTTTTTAAGCCTGGCGTTTTTGGCAGGCAACGTGGCACTGCAATACGGCGCGGCCCGCCTGAGCGCCAGCGCCACCTCGCTCATCATGTTGCTGGAGGTGGTGTTTGCCAGCGGGTCGGCCGTGTTGCTGGGCGGCGGAACCTTGTCCAACCGCACGCTGCTGGGTGGCGGGTTGATTCTGGCCGCGTCGCTGCTGTCGGCCATGCCCTTCAAGATTTTCCCGGCATCAACCTCTAAAAACACGAGTTGAAAACCCCGCGAGCGACGCAAGTTGACGGGGCTGGTATCTTCTTTACCTGTTTCTACTTCTGCTTTTTGGAGTCCCCATGACCACCGTCTACGATTTTTCCGCCACATCCATCAGTGGCAAATCCGTCAAACTGTCCCAATACAAAGGCAAAACCATGTTGATCGTGAATACCGCCAGCGCCTGCGGCTTCACGCCCCAGTTCGCCGGACTGGAAGAGTTGCACAAGAAGTATGCCGACAAGGGCTTGGTGGTGCTGGGCTTCCCCTGCAACCAGTTTGGTTCGCAAGACAAGGGGAGCAATGACGAGATTGCCGAGTTTTGTCAGTTGAACTACGGCGTGAGTTTCCCGATGATGGAGAAAATCGACGTCAATGGCTCAAGCGCACACCCGCTATACCAGTGGCTGCAAAGCGAAGCGCCGGGTTTGCTGGGCATCAAGGCCATCAAGTGGAACTTCACCAAATTTCTGATTGGCAAGGACGGCGAAGTGCTGAAACGTTATGCCCCCACCGACACGCCCGCCAGCATGGCCAAGGACATCGAAGCCGCACTGGCCGCCTGATACACGATAGGGGCCCTCGCCCGCCGTCAAACGTGTGGCGCACCCGCATGGCGCAGAAACTGCGCCAGTGATTTATCAGGCTCACTCCTGATGGCGTCGGCCAGCACTTCAAGGCTGGCGATGCGGTCAATGCGAAAGCTGCGAAAGTTTTGGCGCAATTCGCTTGGTCTTCAAGTAAGTACGAAAAGCACTTTAGGTGACCATACGCCACCAAGGTTCAAAAGGCCTATTCCACGAAAAATTCAGAAAGAAAGTGTCTGGAGTCCCCTTCAAATATACGTAGTTTGCTATCAATTACGAAGCATCTTCACCTAAAAAAGGACCAGGTCGATGGGGCACTCAGCTAGCGATCCGCAAACCCGGTATCAGCGACGCTTCACCAACGCCCGGCTGGACTGAGGCGATACACCATACTGCGCCCGGTACGCCCGTGACAGATGCGATGCCGACTTGAAACCACAGGCCACGCCAATGGCCAGGATGCTCATGTCGGACTGCTCGATCAACTCGTGGGCCCGCTCCAGCCGTAGCCGCAGGTAAAAGTGGGCGGGCGTGGTGCCCATGTGGGTGCGAAACAGGCGCTCCATCTGTCGGCGGCTCAAGCCGACGCCGTCGGTCAATTCATCGGACGCCAGCGGCTCTTCCAGGTTGCTTTGCATCAGGCGGATGCCCTGGATGACGCTGGCGTTGTGCACGCCGTAACGCGTGGTCAATTCCAGCCGCTGCTGATCCGACTGGCTGCGGATGCGGCCCAGCGCAAATTGCTCGGAAATGGTGGCTGTCATCTCGCGCCCATGGTCTTTGGCAATCAGGGCCAGCGTCATGTCGATGCCTGCCGTGCCACCGGCACACGACAGGCGCTTTCCTGCGATCTCAAACAGCTCGCTGCTGACTGCCAGCTTCGGGTAGCGCTCCTTGAAGGCGGCCAGCGCCTCCCAATGCACGGTCACCTTGTGGTTTTGCAGCAGGCCGGCCTCGGCCAACAAAAATGCGCCGGTGTCGATGGCACCCAGCGCCACGCCTTGCCGGTCCAGTTGGCGCAGCCAGGCCGACAACTCGGCGTTGACATGGTCCAGCGGGTTGAAGCCGGCCACCACGAAAAGCACATCAGTTGCCGCATCAGTGAACGAGGCACCGGAAAACTTCCCGTCCACGTTAAGCGACATCTCATTGCTGGCAACCACCGGGCCACCGTCCAGGCTCAGTATGGACCAGCGGTAGCTGCCGGGCCGGAAACGATTGGCCACGCGCAATGGCTCAATTGCCGAGGCAAAGCCCATGAACGAAAACCGGGGCAGCAGCAGGAAGTGGAATTCACGCATGGTTCACTATATATTTAATAGCAAACTATTTAGCATTGGCAGGGACTAAGCCCTATTTAGATTGGGAATCACGCCCCGCAGCACTAGGTACCAGTCCAGCGCGGTGGGCGTTTCTCGGAGAAAGCGCGTGGTCCCTCAGCCGCATCGTCCGACGTCAGCATCGCCTTGTAAAGCGGCAACGTGCCGGACCGCAATGTGCCGTAGGCCTCGGTCAGGCTCTGGCCGTCGGTGCTGCGCAGCACCTCTTTCACGGCAGCCAGCGCCAGCGGCGCGGCGTGCACCATGTCCTGTGCCAGCGCCAGCGCGGCTGGCAAAAGCTCTGCTGCAGGCACCACGCGGTTCACCAGGCCCCAGGTCAGGGCTTCTTTTGCGGGCATGCGTCGGCCTGTGAGAAGCAACTCATTAGCAATGGCCCGTGGCAAGCGCCGAGGCAGACGCAGCACGCCGCCCGAGTCGGCCATCAGCCCCAGCTTGACCTCTGGCAGGGCGAACTCTGCCATATCGCTCGCCACGATCAAATCAGCCGCCAGCGCCAGCTCGAAGCCACCACCCATGGCCAGGCCATTGACGGCGGCGATGACGGGCTTGCTTAAAGTGAAGAACTCGGTCAGCCCGGCAAAACCGCCGGGCCCGTGATTGGCGTCAATCGCCTCGCCTTCCGTGGCGCCTTGCAAATCCCAGCCCGCCGAGAAGAAACGGCCCGTGCCGGTGATGATGCCCACACGCAGGGCCGGGTCGTCCTGCAGTTGCTGAAAGGCCGCGAACAGTGCCTGGCTGGTGGCAACGTTGATGGCATTGGCTTTGGGGCGGTCCAGCGTGATGAGCATCACACCGGCATCGACCGATACCTGGACGGGATTTGTCATGCCTTTACTCACTTCCATGGGGTTCTATTGAAGTTCACCGAGGCGTATCAGGGCATCCACGGCCACCACACCCCGGCCCAGGGGCAGCACCAGCAGCGGGTTGACATCCAGCTCCAGCAATTGGCCCGCGTTCGATTCGCCGTATAACGCGATGGCTGCGATGGCCACAACCAGTGCCTCCACATCCCCAGCGGGCCGGCCCCGAAAGCCGTTCAGCAAGGGCCAGATTTTCAGCGACTGCAAGGCCATGCGAATGTCGGCGACGGTGGCGGGCAGCAGCAGCGTGACCGAGTCCTTGAGCAACTCAACCCAAATCCCCCCGGCGCCCAGCGTCAG
This sequence comes from Burkholderiales bacterium, assembly GCA_031419575.1. GTDB lineage: Bacteria > Pseudomonadota > Gammaproteobacteria > Burkholderiales > Burkholderiaceae_C > JANYCG01. Next base: position 3,640 of record JANOLC010000479.1, read on the forward strand.
CGCCAGGCCAAACTGCGCGTCATGGTGCAGCCCCACAATGACTTCGGCCACCACACCGGTGGCCATGGCTTCGACCAGAAACCGGTCCGACAGGCCTGCCATGGCAGCCACCGCCGCGTTGACCTCGTCGGCCGATGCCAGATTGAGTCGTACCCCGCCCACCTCCGTCTTGTGGGCCAACATATTGGACACGGCCTTGACGACAACCGGGTAACCCAGACGGTTCGCCGCATCCCCTGCGTCTTCGGCCCTCACACACTGCCCGACGGGGATGGGAACACCGCAATCGGCCAACGCCTGCTTGCTGGCGACTTCGTTCAATAGGCGGACTGGTGCGGCGGGCATCCTGGTCACCACCGACAGGGGTGCCACGTCCTGCCAGCGCGCTTGCACCGCACCGATGCGCGCCGCGTGGGCGATGGCGCGCACGCCATCTGCCGTGCCCTGCAGGGGGGCAATACCGCAGGCCAGCAACTGCTTGCCGACTGCATCGGGCAGGCCTTCCGGCAAGGAGCTGAGCACCACCGCCGTGGCGCCGGTTTGCTGCCGGGCTGCCACAAAGGCATCCAGCGTGGTTTGCCAGGAGGCCCCGTTGCAGCGGTCATCGCGCGGGAAATCCAGCACCAGCAGATGGGCGTCAAAACCGCAGCTCATCAGGCCCGCAAAACACTCAGTTTGCGCGGGCAGATTACCCCAAATGTAGGTGTGATAGTCCAGCGGGTTGGTCACGCTGACCTTATCGCCCAGGACGTTCAACAACCGGTCATGCGCAGCTCGCGGCAAGGCGGGCATGGCCAGGCCATGCTCCTGCGCCAGGTCGGCGATCAGCGAGGCCTCGCCCCCCGAGCAACTGGCTGACGCAATGCGATTGCCCTTTAGAGCGCCGCAAACGTGCAGCACCTTGAGTGTCTCCAGCAGAGTGCTCACATCGTTGACACGGGCAATGCCATACCGGGCAAACAGGGCGTCGTAGAGGCGATCCGGGCCGGCCAATGAGCTGGTATGGCTCATCGTGGTGCGGGCACCCAGCTCGGAGCTGCCCGCCTTGAGCGCGACCAGCGGCACGCGCCGCTCCAGCGCTTTGACGGCCACGCGCGAGAAGGCGGCTACATCGTCCAGCCCCTCAATGTGCAGACCGATGGCCGTAACGCGCGGGTCTTTAAGCAGCGCGTCGATCACCGCGTCAATGCTGTCGCCTGCCTTGTTGCCCACGGTGATCAGATAGGCCAGCGGCAACGCGCGTCGCTGCATGGTGAGGTTCAAACCAATGTTGCCGCTTTGCGTGATGATGGCCACGCCCCGCTCCAGGCGCTCGCCGCCATGCTGGTCAGGCCACAGGGCCACGCCATCAAGGTAATTCAACAAGCCATAACAGTTGGGGCCGAGCAGGGCCATGTTGCCCGCCGCAGCTACCAGCTCGGCTTGCAGTGCGACACCCTCACTACCAATTTCGGCAAAGCCGGAGGCATAGCAAATCACGCCGCCCGCGCCCCGGCTTGAAAGTTGTCGCACCACGTCCACCGTGGCCTGGCTGGGTACGGCTAAAAACGCGGCGTCGGGCGCGTGCGGGAGCGACGCCACATCCACAAAGCAGGGCAGGCCTGCCATCTCGGTGCGCGTGGGGTGCACAGGCCAGAGCTGGCCCGCAAAGCCCAACTGGCGGCACTGGCGGATGACCTCGGCCGCCGCGTTGCCGCCAAAGACGGCAATGCTTTGCGGGGACAAAAGACGTTGCAAAGAATCAATCATGCCCCGTGCTCGCGCAGCATGGCGCGCGAGATGATGTGGCGCTGGATTTCGCTGGTGCCATCCCAGATGCGCTCCACCCGCGCGTCGCGCCAGAAGCGCTCAATGGGCAAGGAACTCATCAAACCCATGCCACCAAAAATTTGCAAGGCTTGGTCGGTAATGCGGGCCAGCGCTTCGGAGGCAAAAAGCTTGGCCATAGCAGCGTCCGAATCGGTCATGCGACCTTGGTCACATTTCCAGGCGGCTCGCAACGTGAGCAATTCAGCGGCTTCCAGCTCGGTCGCCATGTCGGCCAGCTTAAAGCCGGTACCCTGAAAACGCCCGATGGGTTGGCCAAACTGCTTGCGGGTAGCCGCCCATTCGGTGGCCATGTCCAGCACACGCCGGCCGCGCCCCACGCTGGTGGCCGCCACGGTGAGGCGGGTGGCGCCCAGCCATTCGCCCATCAGCTCAAAGCCTTTGCCTTCTTCACCCAGCCTTTTACTAGCGGGCACCCGAACGTTGTCAAAGAACAATTCACATTGGTGGTAGCCCCGGTGCGACACACAGGTCGGGCCGCGGCGTTTAGTGACGCCTGGGGTGTCAAAGTCCACCAAAAACCCGGTGATCTTTTTCTTAGGGCCGGCCTTGGTTTGCTCGGTATCGGTGGCGGCGAACAAAATGACGTAATCGGCCATGTCGGCATGGCTGATGAAATGTTTGCTGCCATTGACGATGTAATCGCCCTCCTCGCCCCTCTCTTGCACGGCGCGAGTCTGCATGCTGCGCACGTCCGAGCCGGCATTGGGCTCGGTCATGGCCAGGCAGTCGTGGAGCTCACCGCGGATGGTGGGCAGCAGGTATTCCTCAATTTGCGCTCCGGTGCAGCCGCGCAAAATGTTGCTGGGGCGTGCCACCAGCATTTGCAGGCCATAGGACGCGTGGCCCAGCTCGCGCTCCAGCAGCGTCACGCCAAAGTTGTCCAGCCCGCCGCCGCCATGTTCTTCGGGCATATTGGCCGCATACAAGCCTACTTCTAACGCTTTGGCCTGGATGTGGGCCGCCAGCTCAGGCGGGATCTCATCAGTGCGCTCTACCAAGTCTTCGTGCGGATAAAGCTCGGCTTTGATAAAGCTGCGCACCGTATCGACCAGCATGGTGTGCTCATGACTCAGTTCGAAATGCATGGGGAAGCCTTTATTTACAACGGATGCCGATGGAAGTACCGGCCTGCGGTGGTTTGGGAAGTGCGCTGTGTACTGCGTGAATGGCCCTCACACGCGCCAGCAACCAGGCGGGCATGGGGGCGGACCGGCCCTCGACCATGCTCACGTGCACCAGCATCTGCTCGCCGGTGGCCAGCAGGTCTCCAGTCTCCCCATGGAACATGCTGTGAAAAATATGCACCCGTTTGTCGTCCACATCCAGCACCTGCAGGGTGAGGCGCAGGGGCGCACCAACGGCCGCCTCCTTGAGGTTGTGTATTTGCGTTTGCACGGTATAGAGTGACATGCCGCCAGCGTCGCGGTAGGTCTCGTCAATGCCAATGTAGCGAAAGAACGCGTCCGAGTTGTCGCCAAACACCAGCAGGTAACACGACTCGCTCATGTGCCCGTTGTAATCCACCCACTGCGCCAACACAAGCGGTGAATGCAGGGCCAGGGGCGCGGCGATGGGGGCAGCTGCGTCCCAGGCGCGTGCCGGGGTTCCTTCCAATGGTGTGCTGATGCGTCCGCCAGCATCTGAAGTAGACATGGCCGTTATTCGTCCAGCGAAATGCTGTGCTTGAGCTTGGTGGCGCGCACGGCTTCCTGCACGGCCATCAGGCAGTCGTCACGGTAGCGCTCCAGGTCGGCGATGCTGTGTTTCCCCAGCTGGACCTTGGTGCCGTCCACCACCTGGTCGATGAGTGCATCGGTCAGCTCGGGGGCTTCCAGTTTGGTCCAGGGCAATTTGAGCGCGGGGCCAAATTGCGACATGAAGTGACGCATGCCCGCATCGCCCCCGGCCAGCGTGTAAATGAGAAAGCTGCCCATGAACGACCAACGGATACCCGCGCCATAACGGATGGCATCGTCAATTTCGCCGGTGGAGGCAATGCCGTCATTCACCAGGTGAAGGGCTTCGCGCCACTGGGCTTCAAGCAGCCGGTCGGCAATGAAACCGGGCACTTCCTTGCGCACATGCAGGGGCTTCATGCCCATGGCCTTGTAGATGGCAATAGCTGCATCTTTGGCGCTGGCCGCAGTTTTTTCGCCGCCCACCACTTCCACCAGAGGCAGCAGATAAACAGGGTTGAACGGGTGGCCCACCAGGCAGCGCTCCGGGTGGGTGGTCTGCGCATAAAACTCGCTGGGTAGCAGGCCTGAGGTGGAGGAGGCAATCAGCACATCAGGCCGCGTAGCGGCACTGATTTTGGTGTGCAAGTCGATCTTGAGCGCGAGGGTTTCGGGTGCGCTCTCCTGCACGAAATCGGCGTCTTTGACACAGGCTTCCACGGTGTCCACAAACCGCAGGCGATGTGCCGACGCGCCGGGTTTGAGTCCATTTTTTTCCAGCGCAGGCCAGCACTTGGTGATGCGCGCGCGCAGGTTGGCCTCGGCATTGGGGCCTGGGTCCCAGGCCACCACATCCATGCCGTTGGCCAAGGCGCGGGCGATCCAGCCGCTGCCAATCACCCCGGTGCCCAGCGCGGCGAAAGTCTTGATGTCGGTTTTGAAGTTCATTCAGATGTCCTGGTGTTTTTGTCCTGTGTGGGTCCCGTGATGGCTCGGTCAGCGTTTTTTCAAATTCATTTTGACGCGGCCCTCGGCGGGGGTCATGGGCTTGGCCCCCATACATTCGATCAGCTTGATCACACGCTCCACCAGGGAACCATTGGTCGCGGGCACGCCCTTGTCGAGCCACAGGTTGTCCTCCAGCCCCACGCGCACATGGCCTCCCAGCAAAATGGCCTGCGCAGCCATGGGC
>JANOLC010000480.1:0-3714 GCA_031419575.1 Burkholderiales bacterium
AAAGCCGTCCATCAACACGCCAATGCTGCCCACAATGCTGGCTTTGTCGACATAGATTTTGTCGGCAGCCACGGCGATGTAGTACGCCGCCGAGGCACAGGTTTCTTCGACCACGGCGTAGACCGGCTTGTTGTGTTTGGCTTTGAGACGGATGATTTCGTCGTTGATGATACCGGCCTGCACCGGGCTGCCACCCGGCGAGTTGATGAGCAATACCACGGCTTGGGCACCCTCGTCTTCAAAGGCGCTACGCATGGAGGCAATCACCAATTCAGCGCTGGCTTCGGCACCGCTGGAGATTTCGCCCTTGATTTCGACCACGGCCGTGTGGGGTTTGGAAAGATCCTTGGACGCGCCTGCTTGCCCCATAGCCTGCCAAGCCAGGAAGATGAAAAACGCCAACCAAGCAAGCCAGACACCCGACTTCCAGCGGCGGCGGGCTTTTTGTTCGGTGATGGCCGCGAAGGCCAGCTTCTCCAGCGTGATGCGCTCCCATCCGGGTGTTTCAGTCGCCGAGGTGGCAGCCGAAGGCGCTACACTTTTAATAGCTGTCTTTTCAGGTTTCACGGGGACTTCCGCCTGTTTTGACAATGGAATTGGTGCTGTGGGCTCGCCCGACGGGTCAAAATTTTGGGGGTCGTTCATAGGAAACTTTTTTTAAACTCGAAGGAAACGCACTAAAACTCAACCGGCTTCAGGTTAGGAGCAGTATGCCAGTGCACCACACCGTCAGATTCCGTGAGGGCAATCTTCTTTAAACCACCGCGGCACGGCCCGCCCGCGCACGCGCCTGAGGCCGGGTGGTACAGCGCGCCGTGGGTGGCGCAAATCAACCAGTGGCCAGTGCTGTCGAAAAATTTATTGGGCTGGTAGTCCATTTCCATGGGTACGTGGGCACATTGGTTGACGTAGGCGTGTGACTGGCCGGCGTATCGAATAGCAAAAGCGCGACAGGTTCTGCCCAGGTACATCACATCAAACGGAACCGCGTCAGCACTGTCGAGCAGGTCCGCCACGTTGCACAGAGCAATCGTGTCTTCATCGATAGGATTTTCAGCCATGTGCCATCAGCCAGTCTTGTAACTCGGCCACTGAATGGGCCACAAAAAGCGGATTCAGCACGTCAAATGCTGCGGGTTCGTGTGCCCCATAACTCACGCCCACGCTGGCACAACCCGCGTTCAGCGCCATCTGCAAATCGTGGGTGGTGTCACCAATCATCAGCGTGCGCTCAGGCGGCACGCCAAATTCGGCCATCAACTCATGCAGCATGCGGGGATGAGGCTTGCCCTGGGTCTCGTCCGCTGTGCGCGAGCCATCAAACACGCCTTTGAGTTCCACCGCATGCAGCGCCTCGTCTAACCCATGGCGACTTTTGCCGGTGGCCACGGTCAACAGGTGCTGGCGGTTTTTCAACGCCACCAAAAGGGGCAGTACACCGTCAAACAAGCTAATGTCGTTTTGATGTGCCATGTAGTGGTGCCGGTAACGCGCGCCCAACTCGGGGTGCTTTTCAGGTGGCACATCGGGTGCGGCATGGGCCAGCGCGGGCATTAAAGCCATGCCAATCACGTAGGAGGCCGCCGTGGCGGTGGGCACGGTGCCGCCTACATCGCGCACTGCCTCCTGAATGCAACGCGTGATGATGGCGGTGGAATCGAACAGCGTGCCGTCCCAGTCGAAGGCAATCAGGTCGAATTGGCGGGTGCGGGCGGCTACGCGGTGGGGCGGCGCAAATGGTTTAGAAGATTCAGGGTTAGGCGGCATGCGGTGTAACTGAGGAAGTTTGATAGGGAGAGATTGCAAAAGGAGGCGAAGTTGTCGGTACGGCGGCAGCCAGAAATGCCTCCAGCTCAGCGGGCAGTGCCGCCATCAATTCCTGGCGCTCACCGCTGGCAGGGTGGTTGAACTGCAAGCGCCAAGCGTGCAAAAACATGCGTTGTAGCGGTGGTGGCTGCGATAACTGCGATAAGTGTGGTTTTGGCCCTGGTCGCTGTAGCTTTTTGTTCAACTCAAAGTCACCATATTTGTCGTCACCCGCGATGGCGTGGCCCTCGCTGGCCAAGTGCACGCGTATTTGGTGCGTGCGGCCAGTTTTGATGGTTACTTCAAGCAACGAATAGTGCGGGCTTGTGCGAGCGACCTTGACCAAGGTCACAGATTTCATCCCGTCCGGATCATCTTTGGACGTGACCCGCACACGCCGCTCACCTTCTTCACCCCCTCTGCCCGGCAACAAAAATTTGACCAACGGCTTGTCCAGCACCTTTTTGTTGACGGGCCATTGGCCCGTCACCAGCGCCAGATAGGTCTTGCCCGTCTCACGCTCCCGAAACTGGTTTTGCAGATGGGTGAGTGCGCTGCGCTTTTTGGCGATCAGCAAAATGCCCGATGTCTCCCGGTCCAGTCGGTGCACCAGCTCCAGAAATTTGGCCTGGGGCCGGGCGCGGCGCAATTGCTCGATCACGCCAAAACTCACGCCCGAGCCACCATGCACGGCCACGCCCGCTGGTTTGTCAATCCCAATCAGGTGGTCATCTTCAAATAGGATGGGGAACTCACGCGCAGGGGCCGGGTTGGCGGCCTTTTCAGCCACTTGTTCCGAGATTCGCACTGGGGGCAGGCGCACAACATCGCCGATCTCAATGCGCGTATCGGCTGAGGCCCTGCCTTTGTTCACTCGCACCTCACCGCTGCGAATGATGCGGTAGACGTGTGTTTTGGGCACCCCTTTGAGATGGCGCGTCAAAAAATTGTCCAGCCGCTGCCCGCTGGAGTTCTCATCCACCACCACTGACTTGGCCGACGGCAAGGACGGCAATGTGGCCGATGGTATGGCGCGAATGGCCCCTATAATGTGTTTCACTAGCGATGCGCTGTAAGTGGTTGATTTAATGGCAAGTTAGCAATAAGTTAAGTTGCCATTCGAGACTGAGAAGATCGAGAGTGGGGGTTGAGTTTAGTCCACCCCCGTCTGCCTGATATCCACCAGGTGGGCAACTCATCAAGCCAACCATCTCACATACAGCCTCGCTGGAATAAGTCGATGTCAGCGTTCGATGCGACACGCAGACTGCAAGCCAAATGCTTGCGGTGGCCTGTCAAACCAACGTTTGAGTTGACGCTTTGAATGATTGAAACGGAATAAAAAAGTTTGCAGACCTCACATCTGTGAACGGATAGAAGCGAGATGTTTGTGTTGTTAAACCTGATTTCACACTGCCTGCGGAGCGTCATTGCCCCGTGGTTGGGTATTTCAGATGTGAATAAGCCTTTAGTCCCCGTCACTCGGGCAAAGTCAGCTATCAATTCGGTAGCAAGTCCACAAATGCACTCCCTCGCTCCCCTCCACGCGCCCAATTCTCGACGGACTGTGTGAAGCACCCTCCGCCAAGAGCCCCCGGCAATTCCTCCTCACTTCAAAGCGTCAGTTCCGCCATCCATTGCTCGTCATGAGCAGGTACCCCCGGGTCGCAAGACGCGGGATTGAAGAACTGAAAGAGGAGATGCAATCATGAAACGGATGCTGATTAACGCCACGCAGGCTGAAGAACGCCGGCTGGCGATTGTTGACGGGCAAAAACTGCTCGACTACGAAATTGAAATTGAAGGGCGCGAGCAGCGCAAGGGCAATATTTACAAAGCCGTGGTGACGCGCGTTGAGCCGTCTCTGGAAGCCTGTTTTGTGGACTACGGTGAAGACCGCCACGGCTT
>JANOLC010000481.1:0-6883 GCA_031419575.1 Burkholderiales bacterium
GCCATTTACAAATGCGGGGAAGCGAAACTGCTGCGTCAAGATGACCGTCTGTTGCGCCGGGTTGTACAACAGAATGGTTGCACCATTGCCACGGTCGTAAGTTTCGCGCTGCTGGCGCTGCCAGGTGCCATCGCGACGCAACAGCTCGAAGGTGGTGGCTTTCAAGAGAGTCCAGCCTTTGTTAATGACTTTTTCTTCCAGAACACGAACCGTGGAGGTCATAGGCCAATGGCGGCGGGTGCAGGTTGGGTTGACATGAAAACCTCCAGCGCGTTGGCCGTCATGGGCCGCGCCAGCCAGTAGCCCTGGCCATAGTCGCAGCCAGCGGCTACCAGCAAGTCGCGCTGCTGTTCGGTTTCAATGCCCTCGGCCACCACCTTCATACCCAGCTCATGCGCCATCACGATGATGGCTTTGCACAGCGCCAGGTCGGTGGAATCAGGGATCAAATGCCGCACAAACGATTGGTCGATCTTGATGGTGTCAATGTCAAACTTTTGCAGGTAAGACAGCGACGAGTACCCGGTGCCAAAGTCGTCCAGCGACACCTGAACGCCGGCATCGCGCAGCGCCAGCAGTTGCTGGGTCACGCACTCGCTGGCATCCAGCAACAGGCCCTCGGTAATCTCAACGGCGATGGCCTCACCCGGCAAACCCAGGTGAGTTAAAAAATCAAGCCATGGTTGATTAGAACCGCCGTCATGGTGAAACTGCGCGGGCGATTTGTTGACACTCACCTGAAAATCAGGCCGCAGCGTGGCCCGCCACTCCCGCGTTTGCGTGGCCACATGGCGAAACGCCCAGTCACCAATGTCGATGATCAACCCGCTGGCCTCGGCAATGGGGATGAAATCGGCCGGGCTGATCAAACCCCGCGTGGGATGCTGCCAGCGAATCAGCGCCTCGGCTTTGCGCACAATGCCGGTCTTCAGCTCCACGATGGGCTGATACACCATGAAGAACTGCTGGTTGGTCAAACCCACGCGCAAGTCGCTGGCCAGGCGCGCGCGGTTTTGGGCCACCAGTTGCAGCTCGGGCGTGAAAAAGCTGAACCGGTTGCGACCTGCGCCCTTAGCCACATACAACGCCTGGTCAGCGTTTTTAAACAGGTTCTCCACCTCGGTGGCATCCTGCGGGTAGAGCGTGCCCCCAATGCTGGCCGACACAAATACCTGCTCGTCTCCCAGTTGAAACGCCGTCGCCATCGCCCCCAAAATCTCATGCACCACCTGCCCAATGTGGCCTATCTGTGCGGCTTGGCGCTCTAACTCTACCTCCGCAGGAGTTCCCGCGCGGGCCCCTTTTCCCACGTGTTTAGTGGCCACGTCATGCAACACCACGGTGAACTCATCGCCGCCCATGCGGGCCACGGTGTCGTGCTGGCCCAGCTTCGCCGCAATGCGCCGCGCCGCCTCTATCAGCAGCATGTCGCCCTTGGCATGGCCCAGCGTGTCATTCACCTCCTTGAAGTGATCCAGGTCGATAAACAACACCGCCAGCCGCTCGCCAGTGCGCTGGCAACCCTCAATGTCGCGCTCAATGCGGTCGCGCAGCATGCGTCGGTTAGGCAAGCCGGTCAGCGCATCAAAGTTGGCTTGCTGCCAGATCAATGCCTCGGCTTTTTTGCGGGCGCTGATATCGGTGTGTGTGCCAATCATGCGCACCGGCTGACCCGCAGCGTCGCGCTCAATCACCATGCCGCGAGACATGATCCACTTCCAGCTGCCGTCTCGGCACAGGATCCGGTGCTCATTGACATAGGTGGGCGCGATGCCGTCAAAATGGGCGAGGCGATCACCCAGCAGTTTTGGAAGGTCGTCGGGGTGGGTGAGTTGGTCAAACTCGGTGGCCAGGTTCTTAAACTCGCCCTCTTTGTAGCCATACATTTCCAAGTACCGTTTGGAATAAATCTCCACTCCGGTCTGGATGTACCAGTCCCACATGCCGTCACCTGTGCTCTCTAGCGCCAGCTTCCAGCGAGCCTCGGTTTCGCGCAGCTCTAATTCAATGCGCTTGCGCTCCGTGATGTCCACCATCACACCACTGCGCAGGGAGCCGCCGTCGACATCTCCAATCCAGCTGGACGTGATGTGCACCCATTTGATGTGGCCCAACCGGTGGCGAATGCGAAACTCACTCACCATGGACGCTTTGGACGTGCAGGCCTGCGCCACCTCGGCAATAACGGCTGCGCGGTCTTCCGGCAGCCTGAAAGTGTCCAGCAGATGGGGGTCAGACACCACGGCGTCAGGTGTTACACCGTACAAGCCGAACACGCCTTCGCTTACAAAGCTGTAGCTGCGGGTGCCCGTGCTCGACAGAAGCACCCGAAACAGCATGCCCGGCACTTGCGAGGTGATGTGGCGCAGGTTCTCCTCGCTGGTCTTCAGCGCTGCGACGGTCTGCTTGCGAGCAGTGATGTCCTGAATCACGCTGGTGCGCTTGATTACCTTGCCCTGCACTTGCGTCAACATGCTGCGCGAGTGCACCCAAATGCGCCGCCCCTTCGCCGTGATCATCTCCAGCTCAAGGTCGTGGGGAATGCCGTGGGCCACCCCAGCTTGAATGGCGGCAGTTATTTTTTTGACGGACTCTGGCGCAAAGAACGACAAGGTAGTGGCCGTGGTGGGCGTGTACTCTTGCGGCGAGGTGTCCAGTATTTTGTAAACCTCGTCGGTCCAAAACACTTTGTCGTTGACGACATCCACCTCCCAGCCACCCATCTGGGCCATCACCTGGGTGGCTTTCAGCAAGCGGTGCAGGTGTTCGCGGTCTTGCTCTGCCTGCGCAAAATTACTGATGTCGGTGACAGTGCGCACCATGCCACCGCCCTCCATGCTTTGGGTTTTGACCTCCAGCACACGTCCGCTGCGCGTCGTGCGGGTGTAGACCCCCAGATTGAGCGCGTTGTCCACCAGAGGAGTCGATGTAATGATGGCCTGATGCAGCGCAGGTGACACTTGCGTGCCCTCGGCATCAAAGTCGCCACGCTGCCACTGAAATCGCGCCAAGTCTGCCAAAGTAGGGTGGGTTGCAAGCAGCTCAGTCGGCAAATCAAGCAGTTCGCACAGGCGCTGGTTAAATGTGCTGACGCGCCCCTGTGCATCCACCATAAAAATGCCCTGGCTCATGGTGCCAAAGGTCGTCTGCAGCAAACCGGTTTTTTCAGCCAGCTCGTCGAACAGTGCGCGCAACTGCACATCAACCGACATAGCGGCCAGCAGAAGTGTGGGGGCGAACGAGTTTTTCAGCCATAAAGATAGATGCCCCCCATCATGCCGGACAATCAAAGCACGATGAACCCCATGACCCAAAGTTCAGCTTCTAATGTGAAAAATATCCTGTTTCAGGTCGAAAATCTGAGTAAACGCTATGGGGCGGCCACTGTGGTCAACCAGGTGTCGCTTGCTATCGCTCCCGGTGAATGCTTGGGCGTGATTGGCCCCAACGGCGCGGGCAAAACCACCACCATCCGCATGTGCCTGGGGCTGACGGTGCCGGACGCGGGCGAGATCGAGTTTTTCCCGTCTGGCGGCGGTTCTGATGGCGACCTCGCCGCCCTGCGCATGCCGCAAGATGCACTGAAGATCAAAGCCCGGCTGGGCGTGGTCACCCAGTTCGACACGCTGGACCCCGATTTCACCTGTGCCGAGAATCTGCTGGTTTACAGCCGCTATTTCGGTATGAAAGACGTCGCTATCCGCGCGCGCATCCCCCAGTTGCTTGAGTTTGCCGCGCTCACCCACAAGGCCGATGTCAAGCCCGGTGAATTGTCCGGCGGCATGCGCCGGCGCCTGAGCCTGGCGCGCGCGCTGGTGAATGACCCCCAGTTGCTCTTGCTCGACGAGCCCACCACCGGGCTGGACCCGCAGGCGCGCCACCTGATGTGGGAGCGTCTGCAAACGCTGGTGGCTCAAGGCAAATCCATCTTGTTGACCACCCATTTCATGGACGAGGCCGAGCGCCTGTGCTCACGCCTGCTGATATTGGACCACGGCAAAAAGATCACCGAAGGGAGGCCACGCGATCTCATCGCCCAACACCTGGAGCCTGACGTGGTTGAGGTTTTTGGCACCGGCGCGCTGGCGCTGGTGAACTCACATCTGACTGCACTGGCCACAAGGGTGGAGGTGAGCGGTGAGACCGTGTTTTTCTACACACAAGATGCCAAGCGCCTGCTGGATGCCCTGTCTGCCATGCCTCAACTGCGCACCCTGCATCGCCCGGCCAATCTTGAAGACCTTTTCCTCAAACTCACAGGTCGCCAAATCAGGGAGGAAGGATGATGAACAAGAACCTTAGTTTATGGCGCGCACCGGAGTTGTCCATGCGCTGGTGGCCCGTGTTCCTGCGCAACCTGCTGGTCTGGCGCAAGCTGGCCATCCCCAGCCTGGTGGGCAACATTGCCGAGCCGCTGATGTGGCTGGTCGCCTTTGGCTACGGCATGGGGGCGCTGGTGGGGGAGGTCAGCGTGACGACCAACACGGGGGAAGCCGTTAAAGTGCCCTACATCCTGTTCCTGGCCAGCGGCAGCATCTGCATGAGCGCCATGCAGGCGGCGTCGTTCGAGGCGCTTTACTCCGCCTTCTCTCGCATGCACGTGCAAAAAACCTGGGACGGCATCATGAACGCCCCGGTCAGCCTGGACAACATTGTGCTGGCCGAAATGCTTTGGGCCGCCTTCAAGTCGCTGTTCTCCGTTACAGCCATTCTGGGTGTGATGCTGGTGCTGCAAATCAGCCACAGCCCCAAGCTGCTGCTGGCCTGGCCGATTTTGCTGGGCGTGGGCATCACCTTCAGTTGCCTGGCGCTGGTGTTCAACGCGCTGGCCAAGGGCTACGACTTTTTCACCTACTACTTCACGTTATTCCTCACGCCCATGATGTTTTTGAGCGGTGTGTTCTTCCCGCTGGAACAACTGCCCCCCGCCGTGCGCATCGTCGCCCAGTGGCTGCCCCTGACCAACGCGGTAGAGCTGGTGCGTCCCCTGTTCATGGACCAGTGGCCCGCCCACGCCGCCCAGCATGTGGCGGTGCTGGTGGTGTACGCGGTGGTCGGCTTCTGGGTGGCGCTGGCGCTAACACGCAAGCGGTTTGCGGGCTAGATGGATGCTATTTTATTTGTAGCAAAATAATGATATTTGACGGGGACTTAGGGTGTTTTTACTCATTATTCTGCGGGAAATAACTAAAACAGGCCCGCCGGAAGTTCCCCGCTCACCAGGCGAGCTGACATCCCGCGGCCGAGTAGATCTCCTCAACCAGACGAAGGGTCTGTAAATTGTCTTGCGGGTTGGTCTCGAATGGCTTGCCATCTGACAGCCCATCGATGAAGTGACCAATGGTGGCGGCATACGACTCGGTGTAGCAGGCCGCCAGGTCGTAGGTCTCAAAGCTGTTTTCGACCGGCCGCTCGCCCTGGCAGCTCAGGCTGTTACCCGAGAGGCGAATACTGCCGCTTTCGCCCACCAGCAACAGCTCGTCGGGTTTGATCGCCGGTTCTCCCCAGACGCGCAGGTTGGCCATCAGCGTCACGCAGGCACCGTCGCGGCTCTCAAACACCAGTGATGCACGGTCTTCCCCGGCCATGGCCGTGCAGCCCTGGCCCAGTTGTGCATACACCAGGCGCAAGTCGCCCAGCAGGAAACGCAGGGTGTCGATGTGGTGAATCAGAATTTCCATCACCAGTGCACGTTGCAGCGTGGCCAGAAACGGCTGGCGCTCCAGCGCGGGGTATTTGTCTTGTTGGCCCTGTGCATCGGCAATCAGGCCCGAGGTCATCAGGCTCATGCTCACTTGCAGAACCGGGCCAATGCGCTGCGCTTTCAGCCACTGGTGGATTTGCCGGTAGTAGGGCCGAAAGCGCCAGTTCTCATGCACCATCAGGCGGATACGGCTTTCGGTGTCGGCCACCAGCACGCAGGCTTCTTCATAGGTGGGGGCCAGTGGCTTTTGGCACAACACGGGCAGGCCGTGGTGTGCTGCCAGACGCACCAGCGCCGCGTGGTGTTCCCGCGGTGCGGCGATGTCAATGGCATCCAGGTGGTCCTGGGCCAGCATTTGCTCCGCGCTTTCAAAGACCTGGTCAATGCCAAACGCGCTAGCCCGTGCTTGGGCTTGCGCCGCATTGGGGTCGGTAATCGCCACCACGCGGGCCCGGGCAGCGTGGTGCTGCCAGCCCGCCAGGTGGTGTTGGGTGACCCAGCCTGCGCCGATGAGGCCGACCCGCAGGGGTTTATGTGCCGTGTTCATGCTGGATTGTCGGTGGCCGCAATGGCTTTTTCGGACGTTGCGTCAAACAGGTAGAGGGCCTGTGGCGCACACGTCAAGCCCACGTTGTCACCCATACGCACCGAGGTGTCGCGGTGCAGCCGCGCGGTAACGGTACCGGCGTTGCCGTCTAGCTCCACCATGACCAATGTTTCGGCCCCGAGCGGTTCTACGCCGCACACCGTGCCCTGCAACGAGGCCATATCGCCGGTCGATGGGGTGCCTAGCGATAACTCTTCGGGCCGCACCCCCAGCAGTACCTCGTCAACTCCACCCAGGCTGGCACCCTGCCACCGCGCCAGCGACAAGGCTTGCCCACCCACCTGCGCATGGCGCTGCCCGTGGATGTCCGCCAGTTTGGCCCGCACGATGTTCATCGGTGGGTTGCCCAGAAAACGCGCCACAAAGGCATCTGCCGGCGCGCGGTACACGTCCAGCGGCGCACCGATCTGGGCCACCTGGCCCTTGTTCATGACGCAGATGCGCTGGCCCATGGTCATGGCTTCAACCTGGTCGTGAGTGACGTAAATCATGGTGGCCTTCAAGCGCTGGTGCAGGCGAACCAGCTCATTGCGGGTGTTGACCCGCAGGGCCGCATCCAGATTGGACAGGGG
>JANOLC010000482.1:0-11174 GCA_031419575.1 Burkholderiales bacterium
CCCAAAGTCACCGGCTGGCCGTTGGCGGCCATGCCCGGCAGAATGGGGGTTAGGGCTTTTGTTGTACGCACAGCCTTCATAACGCAGGCGGCACCGTCATCTCACGTGCGGTCTGCGTTTGCGCAGCGCGAAAAGCCTCCAGCCGCGTGCGCAAATCGGCATCTTCATTGGCCAGCATGGCAACGGCAAACAGGGCCGCGTTGGCCGCCCCCGCATCCCCGATGGCAAACGTAGCCACGGGAATGCCCTTGGGCATCTGCACAATGCTGTGCAGGGAATCCACCCCATGCAGGTGTTTGGTGGCCACCGGCACACCCAGCACCGGCACCGTGGTTTTGGCAGCCAGCATGCCCGGCAAGTGCGCCGCACCGCCTGCACCAGCGATGATGGCTTTCAGGCCACGCCCCGCCGCTGATTCGGCATAAGCGAACATGTCGTCGGGCATCCGGTGGGCCGACACCACTTTGGCTTCATGATGAATTCCGAAGTGTTGGAGAATCTGCACTGCATGTTGCATGGTGTCCCAGTCCGACCGGGAACCCATGACGACACCAATTTGAATAGTTTTCATAGTCCTTAATTTTACTTTTTCACCCCGACCTACTGTCATGAGATATTCCAAATGATGAACGTTACCGTTGAAAACTTTGATGACGAGGTGGTTGCCGCGTCGATGCACGTGCCCGTGCTGGTTGACTTCTGGGCCCCCTGGTGCGGCCCTTGCAAAGTGATTGGCCCACTGCTGGAACGCGTGGAAGCCGAGTACGCGGGGCGCTTCAAGCTGGTCAAAATTGATTCTGACCAGGAGCAGGAACTGAGCCAGGCGTTCGGCATCCGCAGCATCCCCACTTGCGTGCTGATGATGGGCGGCAAGCCGGTGGATGGGTTTCAGGGCGCGCTGCCCGAAGGGCAAATCAAGGCGTTTCTGGACAAGCACGTGCCCGAAGGCGATGTGCTGGAAGCCGAAGTCACCGGCGTTGAACTGTCGGACGCACCGGCGGCGGATGACCCCGAAGCCATGCGCGCCGCGCTGCACCAAGCGGTGTTGATCAACCCGGACGATGAAACGGCCCGTTTCGATTACATCAAGCTGCTGTTGCAAAGCGGCAGTGATGCAGACGTTGACGACGCCAAGGTGACCTTCTCCCCGGTGATCGCCAAAACCAGCCTGGTGCGCAAGTTTGATTCCCTGCAACGCTGGATGAATGCTATTGATTCAGTAGCTGACAATGCAGATTTGACGGGGACTATCGCCTCTTTTGATGCCAAGATTGCCAGCAACAAGCGTGATTTCGATGCCCGCTTCGCCAAAGCCCAGGTGCTGATGGCTGCCCAGCAGTGGACTGCCGCCATGGACGAGTTGCTGGAAATACTGATGCGCGACAAAACATGGAGCAGCGACCTGGCCCGCAAAACCTTCATCGCCATCCTGGACATCATCGAGCCCCCTGCCGTGAAGGTGGCCGATGGCCAAATCCCCCCCGCCGACCCCACCGTCGCCACTTATCGTCGGCGGCTGAGTAGCGTGGTGTTGAGTTGATTCATTCCAATCAGTAGCCCCTTCCCCCGCCCTACCCCAAAGGGGCAGGGAGTAATACCTCACCAGCTCCTCTGAGGCAAAGCCGCAGGCAAGCCGAACCTTCCAGAGATACCGTGGAACCGGCTTTGCCGGGCCACTGGTATCGCCCCCTGCAAGGGGGAAAGCGCTGCTACACGCAGTGAGCAAGCCGGGGGGTGTGCCCTATTTAGCCGTAGGCATGACGAATTCAGCCCCTTTGCCAATGCTTTCGGGCCAGCGTTGCATGATGGATTTTTGCTTGGTGTAGAAACGCACGCCTTCTTCGCCATAGGCGTGCATGTCGCCAAACAGGCTCTTTTTCCAGCCGCCAAAGCCGTGCCAGGCCATGGGGACGGGGATGGGCACGTTGATGCCGACCATGCCGACCTGAATGCGGCGACTGAATTCGCGGGCGACGTTGCCATCGCGGGTGAAACAGCTCACGCCATTGCCAAATTCATGGTCGTTGATAAGTTGCACGGCGGTGGCGAAGTCGGGCACCCGCACGCAACTCAGCACGGGGCCAAAGATTTCTTCTTTGTAGATGCGCATGTCTGGCGTTACATGGTCAAACAGGGTGCCGCCCATCCAGAAGCCTTTTGACGTGTCGGTACCGCAACCTTCGCCCGCGGTAGCGCCGTCAAAAACCCGGCCATCGGCCAGCAACTGTGCGCCTTCCCTCACACCCTGCTCGATGTAGCCGGTGATGCGGGCGTGGGCCGCAGCGGTCACGATAGGGCCCATCTCGGCCGCCAGGTTGGTGCCGTTGAGCACCTTGAGCGTCTGGGTGCGCGCCAGCAGCTTGGGCATGACCTTGTCGGCCACGTCGCCCACGAGCACCGCGACGCTGATGGCCATGCAGCGTTCGCCTGCGGAGCCGTAACCTGCGCCAATCAGCGCATCGACCACCTGGTCGATGTCGGCATCAGGCATGACGACCATGTGATTTTTCGCACCGCCCAGGGCCTGCACCCGTTTACCGTGGTGCGCACCGGTCTCGTAGATGTAATTGGCAATGGGTGTGGAGCCGACAAAACTCACGGCCTTGACATCGGGGTGCACCAGCAGCGCGTCCACGGCTTCCTTGTCGCCTTGCACCACGTTGAACACGCCATCAGGCAGACCGGCCTGCTTCAGCAAGTCAGCCATGAACAGGCTGGCGCTGGGGTCAATCGGGCTGGGCTTGAGGATGAAGGTGTTGCCCGCGGCAATCGCCACGGGGAACATCCACATCGGCACCATCACGGGGAAGTTGAACGGCGTGATGCCCGCCACCACACCCAGGGGCTGGCGCAGCGTCCAGTTGTCGATGCCGGTGGAGACCTGGTCCGTGAAATCGCCCTTGAGCAACTGCGGAATGCCACAAGAGAACTCGACGATGTCAATGCCACGTGACACCTCACCCTGGGCATCGGTGAACACCTTGCCATGCTCAGCCGTGATGATGTGGGCCAGGTCGTCCTTGTGCAGGTTCAGCAGCTCCAGGAATTTGAACATCACGCGGGCGCGGCGAATCGGCGGGGTATCCGCCCAGGCAGGAAACGCCGCTTGGGCAGAAGCCACCGCAGCCGCCACGTCTTGCGCATTCCCCAAACGAACCTGGCGCGTGACCGCACCGGTAGCGGGGTTGTACACGGCTTGGGTGCGGGCGCTGCCGCCGGCAGTGCGGGCACCTTGAATGTATTGGGCGATTTCGGTGTTGTCGGTGGTCATGGCGTCTCGTGGTGGAGTGATGTGAACTTGCAGTGTAGGCACGCACCCCAAACCCAGCAAGGCCATTATTTTGAAATGATTGTTCAAAATAGTGAACAATGCATCCATGAACGAGCAAAAAATCAACGCGCTCTGGAGCCATCTGCACTGGCTAAGCGTGCTAGCCCAGCAAGGCAGTTACACGGCGGCGGCGGCCCGGCTGGGCGTGAGCAAGGCGGCGATGAGCCAGCGCATGGCCGACCTGGAGCGCACAGCCGGTGTACCGCTGGTGCGCCGCACCACGCGCAGCGTGCGCTTGACAGAAGCTGGCCAGCGGTTGGTGGACGACACCCGTGCGCCTTTCGAGCAGATCGCTCAAAGTTTTGCCCAGGTGCGTGACCTGGCCGATGCACCGCAGGGCCTGCTGCGGGTGACCGCACCCGTCGCGTTCGCGCGCCAGCAACTGGTGCCCCGTCTGGCTGATTTTTTGCGCGATTACCCCGAGGTACGCTTGGAGCTGGAGCTGTCTGACCGGCTGTCGTCACTGGCTACAGAAGGCTTCGATCTGGCCATCCGCCACACCGCCGCACCACCGGATACCCACGTGGCGTGGACCTTGTGCCCCACCCGCACGGTGCTGGTGGCCAGCCGCAACTATCTGCGCAAGCGCGGTACACCCACGTCACCGCAAGACCTGCGCAGCCACAGTTGCCTGTATTACCCGCGCACGCAGGACACCCCAGCCTGGACTTTTGAGCGCATCACCAACGGCACCACCGACGTAAGCGAACGGGTGACAGTGCCAGTGTCGGGTGCGCTGTCAGCCAACAACAGTGAGGCCTTGCGGGACGCCGCGGTTGCGGGTCTTGGTTTGGCGCTTTTACCCGACTTCAGCCTGCCGAATTCCTTGCCGCAATCAAAGCTGGTCGACGTATTGCCCGACTGGAAACCCGTGGGTGCCTTCGCTGACCAGCTCTATGCGATTCGACCCTACACCGCCCATGTGCCGCGCGCAGTGACTGTTTTTGTTGCCTACTTGCGCAGGGTTCTGGCCCATGGTTTTGTCCCCCCGATAATGCGTCCCCACACCAAGTAAGCACCTAACAAGCGTCCAACACGCATCAAAGAACATTCATGGAATCTTTCTTCGTCTCAACCGGAGTGGTGGCCCTAGCCGAAATCGGCGACAAAACCCAACTACTCGCCTTCATCTTGGCGGCGCGGTTCAAGAGGCCCTTGCCCATCATCGCGGGCATTCTGGCCGCCACCTTGATCAATCACGGACTGGCCGGTGCACTGGGGGCTTGGATGATGGCGGTGGTCAGCCCTGAAATCATGCGCTGGGCGTTAGGCCTGTCCTTCATCGGCATGGCGATCTGGACCTTGATCCCCGACAAGATCGAAGAGGAAGAAACCCAGGTCGCCAAACACCTGGGCGTCTTCGGGGCGACGTTTATCACCTTTTTTCTGGCCGAGATGGGTGACAAGACACAAATCGCCACCATTGCCCTGGCGGCCCACTATGGCGCACCCCTGCTGGTGATTGCCGGCACCACGCTGGGTATGTTGATTGCCGACGTACCAGCCGTCTTTGTGGGAAATAAATTCGCCGCCAAAATCCCCATGAAGCTGGTGCACGCCATTGCCGCCGGGATTTTTGCGGTGATGGGGGTGTTGACGTTATTGCAGGTCGATACGCTGTTCAAGTAAATGCAAAATCATGCCGACTTGATCATCCATTCATGCGCCGGGTCGTTCTTGAACACCCAGAAACGGTTTGGCCCGGCCATCACGTTCAGGTAATACAGGTCGTACCCATGCGGTGCCACCACTGGGTGGTAACCCCGCGGCACCATCACGACGTCGTGGTCTTCCACGGCACAGGCTTCGTCCAGGCTGCGGTCATCGGTGTAGACGCGCTGAAAGGCAAAACCCTGCGGCGGGTTGAGGCGGTGGTAGTAGGTTTCTTCGAGTTGGGTTTCAACCGGGGGCTGCTCCAAATCGTGTTTGTGGGGCGGGTAGCTGCTGGAATGGCTGGCCGGCGTGAGGACTTCCACCACCAGCAAATGAGCCGCCGTAGGGTCGTCGTGCGGCAGGATGTCACACACATAACGCGTGTTGGTGCCCTGGCCACGCACACTGCGGCGCATGGTGGCAGGGTCAATCACGTGCACTTGTCGAGACGTAGCGCCAGCGGGTGCCGTGCACAGGCCCACCTCAGCTTCTGACTCGGCCAGCACCAAAACGGTTTTGCCCGCAGGCACGTAAACCGCCGCTGGGGACACCTTGTCAAACACGCTGGTGCGCGTGCCCAGATGCGTGTGGGTTTCACCGTCGATGGTGATGCTGACGGTGCCGGTTAGCACCACCAGGCACAACTCGCGGGCCTCCGTATGAACCGCCTCAGACTCACCCGCCTTCAAACGCACGGCACGGAACCCCACATGGGTCCAGCCCGCACGCTCGGGCGTGACGTTAACGATTTCGCGGCCCGTCGGGGCGGCTTTGGCTAGCAGGGGACTGACCATGTCAAGACTCCAGTTGGGTGACGATGCCACGCAGGGTGTCATATCCCTTTTTGGCATATTCATAACTGGGGGCAACGGCCGGGTCTTGTTCCGCCTCCACCACCAGCCATCCTTCATACCCCGCGTGTTTGAGCGTGGTCAGCACTGCGTTGAAATCAATCACGCCATCGCCCGGTACGGTGAAGGTGCCGTTGATGACACCATTCAAAAAGCTCCAGCCATCGTTGCGCGATTGCGCAATCACCGTGGGCCGCACGTCTTTGCAATGGACGTGAACTACGCGGCTGATGTGTTTTTTCAGCAACGCATTGGGGTCCGTCGCGCCGCCAAAATACGCGTGACCCGTATCAAACAGCAGGCTGACGGATTGCGCCTCGGTCACCGCCATCAGGTGGTCAATGTCTGAGGGCGATTCAACATACGCCCCCATGTGGTGGTGGTAGGCCAGGGTGATGCCATAGATGGTCTTAATGTGATCGCCAAAAGCGTTCAGACGCTCGCCATACGACTTCCACAAGGCATCTGATGCAAAGCGGGGGCGCTTGCGCAGGGGCGTGTCAATGTTGCCCTGGATGGTGCCCGCACATTCCCCGTACACCACAACCTTCACGTCGTTGTATTGCAGACGGCTCATGTGCGTTTTGCAGCGCTCGATCTCGGTGGCCACGGCATCCGCATCGGATTGACCGGGTGCCACTTCTGCCAGAAAACCGGAGTACCAGCCCGACACGCAGGCCAGGCCAAATTCATCGAGCTTGGCTTTCAAGCCGGGGCCGTCTTTGGGGAATTTGTTACCCAGCTCAAAGCCAACATAGCCAATTTCCTTGCCTTCGCTCAAGGCAGTTTCCAGCAGCGTTTCGCCACCCAATGAGGGCAGGTCGTCATTCATCCAGCTGATGGGATTGATGCCGATGCGTACGTTCCAGTTCATAGGTGTTGTCCTCTTTTGCCTTCAATGTAATTGTTAAACGCGGCGTTGACTTCCGCGCGCTCGGATACTTCAGGGATCGCCACCTCCCACCAGCAACCGCCATCATCGGTGGTGCGGGTGTGGGTGGTGTCAATCACGATAACCTGGGTTTTAGTGGCAGCGCGGGCAAGCACCATCGCCGCCTTCAACGCGGCCACGTCAGCCACATGCACGGCGTCGGCCCCCATGCTGCGCGCATGCATGGCAAAGTCGATCTGGCTGACCTGCCCCCCGGCGGGCACGCAGTCATCGAGCATGTTGTTAAAACGCGGGCTGCCACTGGCCAGTTGCAGGCGCTGGATGCAGCCATAACCCCGGTTGTCCAGCACCACAACGATGAGTTTTTGGCCCAACATGACCGAGGTGGCAATCTCGGAGTTCATCATCATGTAGGAGCCATCGCCCACCATCACAATCACCTCTTGCCGGGGCCGCGCCATCTTCACGCCCAAACCACCAGCAATTTCGTAGCCCATACACGAGTAGCCGTATTCCATGTGGTAGTTGCCCGGCGCACCAGCCCGCCAAAGCTTGTGCAACTCGGCGGGCAGGGTACCTGCTGCACAGACGGCCACATCATGGGTGCCACTGTTTTTTAGGGGGTCGCCGGCGTCATTGAGTGAGTCGCGTACTGCACCAATCACCTCGGCGTCATACGGCAACACACCCTGCGGCACGGCAATGGTCAACTCCGTCACACGCGCCACCCAGCCCGCTGCCAGGTTGTGAGCGCGCGTGGTCCAGGCGGCCTCGGCGCGCCAGCCTGACAGCGCACTCATGAGTTGCTGCAAACCCATCCGCGCATCGGCCACCAGACTGGCACCGTGCCACTTGGCGGCATCCATGCTTTGCACATTGAGGCTGAGCAACCGCGCACCCGCAAAAAGACTGTGTGAACCGGTGGTGAAGTCCTGCAGTCGCGTGCCAATGGCCAGCACCACGTCAGCCTCACGAGCCATGGCATTGGCAGAAGGCGCACCGGTCACGCCAATCGCGCCCAGATTCAGCGGGTGATCCCAGGGCAGACTGCTTTTACCGCCGTGCGACTCCACCACGGGAACGCCATGGGTTTCAGCAAAGGCCCGCAGCGTGGCCCACGCCTGGCTGTACAACACACCACCGCCTGCCACGATGAGCGGTTGCCGCGCACCTTTGAGCAGCGTCACGGCCTGTGCCAACTCACGCGCGTCCGCCGGTGGGCGGCGAAAGCGGATCACCTCGGGGTGGAGGAAGTTTTCAGGGCAATCAAAGGCGTGGGTTTGTACGTCTTGTGGCAAGGCCAGACACACGGGGCCACAGGCCGCGGGGTCGGTCATGACCTGGATGGCACGGGGCAAGGCGTGCAGGATTTGTTCGGGCGCGGTGATGCGGTCAAAGTAGCGCGTGACGGGCCGGAAGGCATCGTTAACGCTCAAGTCGCCCTGGCCAAAGTCCTCCAGTTGCTGCAACACCGGGTCGGGCGCGCGGGAGGTAAAGGTGTCGCCAGGCAACAGTAACACCGGCAAACGGTTGACGTGGGCCAGGGCTGCGGCCGTTATCAAATTGGTAGCGCCCGGCCCAATACTGGTGCTGACTGCCATGATGCGCTGGCGAAAATTAGCTTTGGAAAACGCAATCGCTGCGTGCGCCATGCCCTGCTCGTTGTGGGCGCGGTAGGTGGGCAAACTGCGGCGTTGGGCCCAAAGTGCCTCGCCCAGACCGGCGACGTTGCCGTGGCCAAAAATGCTGAAAACGCCCGCGCAGTAAGGCAGCACAGTGCCATCGTTCGTCTCA
The DNA here is from genome assembly GCA_031419575.1 of Burkholderiales bacterium. Lineage (GTDB taxonomy): Bacteria > Pseudomonadota > Gammaproteobacteria > Burkholderiales > Burkholderiaceae_C > JANYCG01. Next base: position 8,522 of record JANOLC010000482.1, read on the forward strand.
ACCTGAAGGGCCGCCAGATGGCGAACCAGCGCCTGAGCCATGGTGAGTTTGTGGGTCGTCATGCCGATGCCCTTGTTCGTGTGTTTTGCGAGGAGATGGTGAAGCCCTTGCGGCTTTGCCAGGCCTCGACCAATGTTGCAAAATTATGCGCGACTGTTGCCACAAAGGCCGCATCATCAATCTCGTGTTTAAGCCATTGCAACGAAGCATCAGCCCACAGCGTGCGGCCCACCATAAAGCCCTTGACGATCGGGTTGCTGGCCAGCGCAAAGCTGCCGGCCAGATGTTGCAGCGGCTGATTCAAACCCAGAATGACCGCCCCCCGGCACAGCGGGTCACGCTCATTCACCAAAGCCTCCAGCGCAGTCCAGCCCTGCGCCTGCATGGGGGCCAGCTTCCACCATTCGGGTTTGATGCCAATGTTGTAGAACCGTTTCACAGAACGCAGCACGGCCGCATCTTCAGTGCCTGCAGGAGTCAAATTTTTGGGGCAAATAATTTCCAGCAATAGTTCGTTGCCACTCTCCCGCGTGGCTTCCCACAACTCCAGCACCGTTTGCTCTTGCGCCAAGCGCAGCTCAAACGCGTCGTCCGGGTGGTAATGCACCAGACACTTCACGACCTGCTCCGTGGGCCAGTGGATCAGCGCACTGCCGATGGAACGGGTGCCATCAAAGCGCAATGGCCGTGAACCCGGCAACTCCACCGGGCGGCCTACCCACCAGCCACGCCCTGTGGCACTGGCCAACGCGTCAGCCCCGTAGTCGCCGCCATCGATCAGCACACCGGTGTGGCCTTGCAGGTGATGGCTGCGCTCTACCTGCTCGGTCGCTTTGACCAGCAGCTTCTTGAGTGCCGGGATGCGGGATTCGCTGGCCCCGGCTTCACGCGCCATGTCAAAAAACTGGCTGCGATGGTCAAACGCCATCACACACAACTCGCTCCAGGCCGGGCGGGCGACGGTGGTGCGGTGCAGATGGGCGAGTTGCTGGTCGGCATCCACCTTGGGGTTGCGGCTGCCACCAAACCAGTGGGCCAACTCAGCCGGTGTGGGCATGGCCGCAGAACAGGCGTGGCGCGACACCACAATGGCACCGCAAGCGTTGGCCACGCGGGTTGAATCAGCCCAGCCTTTGCCTTGCAGCAAGCTGGCCATCAGACCAGATAAAAATGCATCGCCCGCACCCAACACGTTGAGCACTTCCACCCGTTCACCAGGGAAGGTGGGCGCGTCGTTGATGTCGGCAGGAATGGCACCGTCAATCACGCAGCAGCCCAATGCGCCGCGCTTGACCACCAGCGTGGCGTTGCTGACCGCCCGCACGGCATGCAGGCTGGCCAGGATGTCGTTGGCCACGCCGCCGGCAATGAAAAACTCCTCCTCCGTTCCCACCAGCAAGTCGAACTCGGGCAGCACCTCTTGCAACTGCTGCGTGACGTGTGCGTCGGCCACATAGCGGTTGTCGCCCGCACCGCGCGTGGTCAGGCCCCACAACACGGGGCGGTAGTCAATGTCCAGCACCCGCACTGCGCCATGCTTTTTGGCATAACGCAGCGCCGTAAGCGATGCAGCACGGGTGCCGGTTGTGGACAAATGGGTACCCGTGATGGCCAGCGCACGGCACTGTGCGATGAAGGCTTCATCGATCAGCGCGGCATCCACCGCCATATCGGCGCAGTTCTCCCGCACAAACAGCAGGGGAAAGGTGTCACGGTCCTTCAGGCCCAGCAACACCAACGCCGTCAACCGCTCGGGGTCAATTTGCACCTGACTGGTGTCGCAGCCCTCGGTCTGCAAAGACTCAGTCAGGAAACGCCCCATCTGCTCATTGCCCACCCGGGAAATCATGGCGCTCTTCAGGCCCAACCGGGCCACGCCAAAAGCCAGATTGGCCGAACTGCCACCCAGGTACATGGCCATGCTGCGCGCGTCTTCCAGGCGGCTGCCAAACTGCTGGGCGTAAAAATCAACGGCCAAGCGGCCCAGGCAAGCCAGATCAAACGGGCGGTTGGAGGGGAACTGAAATGTGCGCATGCAAGCCCTGAAGGTTGAGAAATTTTCAGCATCAAATTATAGAAATATTTCAGTCAATTCGCAAACAATTTTCCATTAAAATTTGTACAAGAAAATATTTTCTGAATTCAATTCCCGTTTTAATTCCACTTTTTAACGTCTGCTACCTTGCCCATGATTACGATTCATTCACCCCATCGGAGGCCCCGTGGCTAGCGTTGAAGCTGCGCCCGCAATCGCCAGTGTTGACCAGCTCATCAAGCGCATCACCACGGAGTTTGAGTCCTTAAGCAAGCAACTCAAAGTCATCGCACTGCACATTGAGCAAAACCGTGCGCATTTTGGGCTGGAGGGCATTCAGAGCATTGCCGACCAGTGCAAGGTGCAACCGTCAGCGGTGGTGCGCTTTGCCAAACACTTTGGCTTCTCCGGGTTTTCAGAGATGCAGGTGTTATTTCGTGACGGTCTGACACGCCAGCTGTCGCCGCACAAAAATTACACGTCCCGCATTCGTGACGCCATCAACGCCGGCGCAGGCAACCTGACCAGCGCTGACATCGCCGATGAAATCATGGGCGACAGCGTGACGGCCATGCGCGCCCTGCAACACCGCATGGACCGCAGTGCGTTCAAGAAGGC
>JANOLC010000483.1:0-1588 GCA_031419575.1 Burkholderiales bacterium
ATCCCCCGCGCGGCGGATAACTTTTATTATTTTTCCGAGATGTGCACGCGCGTCGATGGCCACACCTACCCGACTGAAACGCATCTGAACTACACGCTGTTTCACCCGACCGGGGTGTGCGCCCTCATCAGCCCGTGGAACGTGCCGTTCATGACCGCCACCTGGAAGGTCGCGCCCTGCCTGGCCTTTGGCAACACGGCGGTCTTGAAGATGAGCGAGCTGTCTCCCATGACGGCTGCGCGGCTGGGTGAGCTGGCGCTGGAGGCGGGCATTCCACGCGGCGTGTTGAACCTGGTTCATGGCACCGGCAAAGACGCAGGGGAACCTTTGTGCAAGCACCCCGATATACGTGCGATTTCATTCACCGGCTCCACCACCACAGGCAACCGCATCGTGCGCGCTGCAGGCTTGAAGAAGTTCAGCATGGAGCTGGGTGGCAAGAGCCCGTTTGTGATTTTTGACGATGCGAATCTGGAGCGGGCGTTGGATGCCGCCATCTTCATGATCTTCAGCAACAACGGCGAGCGATGTACGGCGGGCAGCCGAATTCTGGTGCAGCAATCGATCTACGCCGACTTTGTGGCGAAGTTTGTTGAACGTGCCAAGCACATCAAGGTAGGCGACCCTCTGGACGAGGCGACGATTGTTGGCCCGATGATTTCTCAAGGTCATTTGGCCAAGGTACGCAGCTATATTGAGCTAGGCTCCAAAGAGGGCGCAACGCTGCTTTGTGGCGGCTTGGGCCAGCCCGACCTGCCAGACCGCGTGAAGCGTGGCAATTACGTGTTGCCCACGGTGTTTGCCGATGTGGACAACAAGATGCGCATTGCGCAGGAAGAAATTTTTGGCCCCGTGGCCTGCCTGATTCCGTTCAAAGACGAAGCGGATGCCGTCGCTAAAGCCAACGACATCCAGTACGGCCTGAGTAGCTACGTCTGGACCGAAAACCTGGGCCGTGCCCACCGCGTGGCCGCAGCGGTGGAGGCTGGCATGTGTTTTGTCAACAGCCAGAACGTGCGCGACCTGCGCCAGCCCTTTGGCGGCACCAAGGCCAGCGGCACCGGTCGTGAGGGCGGCACCTGGAGCTACGAGGTGTTTTGTGAACCCAAAAACGTGGCCGTGTCGCTGGGCAACCATCACATTCCGCACTGGGGAGTTTGAGCATGGGCAAGTTAGCGTTGGCCGCCAAAATCACCCACGTCCCGTCCATGTATTTGAGCGAGCTGGACGGCCCGCAAAAAGGCAGTCGCCAGGCCGCGATTGACGGCCACATCGAGATTGGCCGCCGCTGCCGCGCGCTGGGGGTGGACACCATTGTGGTGTTTGATACGCACTGGCTGGTCAACGCCGGGTATCACATCAACTGCGCGCCCCACTTCAAGGGCGTATACACCAGCAATGAGCTGCCGCACTTCATCAGCAACCTGCCGTATGAATATGACGGCAACCCGGGTCTGGGCCAATTGCTGGCCCAAACCTGCAATGACATGGGCATTGCCACGCTGGCCCACGACGCCACCTCGCTGGCCCCCGAATACGGCACGCTGGTACCCATGCGCTACATGAATGCCGACCGCCACTTCAAGGT
>JANOLC010000484.1:0-4612 GCA_031419575.1 Burkholderiales bacterium
TTCCCCCGCCTCGTTCTCAAAATCCATGGTGCGGTACGGGTGGTCCCAATCACCCAGCACGCCCAGGCGCTTGAAGTCGCCCATTTGCAGCGCGATCTGCTCGGTGGCAAAGGCGCGGCTCTTGGCCTGCATCTCGTCACGCGGCAGCTTGCGGCCAAATTTTTTCTCAATGGCGTTCTCAATCGGCAAGCCGTGGCAATCCCAACCCGGGATGTATTGCGCGTCCATGCCTTTGAGCTGGCGCGCTTTGACGATCATGTCTTTAAGGATTTTGTTGACAGCGTGGCCCATGTGGATCTGGCCATTGGCATACGGTGGGCCGTCGTGCAGCACGAATTTGGGGGCGTTGACGCGGGCATCACGCAGCTTTTTGTAGATACCCTGGTCTTCCCAAGACTTGACCCAGCCCGGCTCGCGCTTGGGCAGGTCGCCGCGCATGGGGAAGGGCGTATCGGGCAGGTTCAGGGTGCTGCGGTAATCAACTTTTGGGGATTCAACAGATTCGGTCATGGACGGGCTCAATAAAAAGCTAGGGCGGAGATGGTGCGGCTGGTCAATGGGAAAAGCGGGGGGAATTGACGTATTTGGCCGCCAGCAAGAAGGCGAGTGACGCGGGGCCAAGTGCGTCGGGCGGGCCCGGTCAAATTCGGGCTTGCGGGGTTCTGGCTGCCAACCAGGCGCGCGCATCGCCGCAGTCTTTGGCGATGCCTTTTGTTAGCGCATCCAGGCCGTCGTACTTGAGTTCGCCATGTAATTTGTGCAGGAGTTCCACGCGCACGATTTTACCGTAGCCCTCATCAGCGCCCATATCGGCGGGCCAGTCCAGGCAATGCGTCTCCAGCAGTACCCGCCCGCCGTTCACATCAGACGGGTCCAGCGACGGGCGAATGCCCAAATTAGCCACGCCTTGCAAGGGTGCGTCACCCTCATTACCCAAGCCATGCACCAGCACCACGAAAATACCGCTGGCGGCTGGTTTCCAGTGAGAGAAGCGCAAATTCAGGGTTCTGAAACCCAGCTCACGCCCCAGCTTGCGGCCATGCACCACATGGCCTGAAATTCGGTAGGGTCGGCCCAGCAGCCGGGCTGCGTCGCCCATGCGGCCCTCAACCAGCGCGTCGCGCACTGCCGAGCTGGACACGCGCAGGCCGTGGACTTCAAAGCTGTTCATGCGCGCCACATCAAACCCCTGCGCTACGCCTGCTGCATCCAGCATGGCGTAGTCCCCGGCACGTTTGGCGCCAAAGCGGAAGTCGTCCCCCACCTGCACATAACGTGCGCCCAAGCCGTTGACCAGCACGTCGTCAATAAAACCCTGCGGCGACTGAGATGCCAGCGCAGCATTGAAAGGCAGCACCACGGTCTGATCAACCCCGCAGCGTGCCAGGTCAATCAGCTTGTCGCGCAGCGTGCCAATACGCGCCGGGGCCAGCTCGGGTTTGCCGGTGGCCTTGGCAAAATAATCACGTGGATGCGGCTCAAACGTTAGCACGCAGCTGGGAATGCCGCGCTGCTGCGCCTCGCCACGAAGCAGGGCCAGCATCGCCTGGTGGCCCCGGTGCACGCCGTCAAAGTTGCCAATGGTCAGGGCGCAGGCGCTGGCCAGCCCATGGTGATTGAACCCCCGAAAAACTTTCATTCAAACCTTCAAGTGAAAAAGCTGACGCTACCCTGAACTCATCTCCGGACTCATCCCTGCACGAATGACCTTGACCGCCAGGGCTGCTTCGTTATCTTTTTGATAGCAGTGCGGGGCGTTTGGCAAAGCCCCTGAGGCAAGTCAGTCATAAAAACAGGTTATATTGTCTCTCAGGGCGCAGGGCATCAGTCGATGCGCTTACAGAGACGAATGCAGATCAGTCGGTGGTTCAATTTTTGTTCCAGGAGGCGTGTTTTGAAGGTCTTGAAGCTGTCAGCCCAGGGGTTGCCCCAATCGTGGATTTCGCTTGAACAAGCGGTGATCCACTACGCCGCCAAAGAAGTCAGGTGGGAGTCCGGCGGCGAAGTCGCGGTGTTCCACGGTGGCCACAACGCCGTCACCGGCCAGCAGTCCATCATTGCCGTCAACAGCATCATCGGCACCAAGGGTGTGCCCAGCATCAACCCGTTCAACCTGCGCCCCAGCCTGACCAACAGCAAGCTGTTTGCCCGCGACCGCAATGTGTGTGCCTACTGCGGCGACCATTTTGTGGAAGAAGACCTGACCCGCGAGCACATCATCCCGTTCGCCCAAAACGGCATCGACGTGTGGATGAACGTGGTCACCGCCTGCCGCCCCTGCAACCACCGCAAAAGCCACCGCACCCCCGAGCAGGCCCACATGCCCCTGCTGTACGCGCCCTACGTGCCCAGCCTGTGGGAAGACTTCATCCTGCGCAATCGCCGCATCCTGGCCGACCAGATGGAGTTTTTGATGGCGCATGTGCCCAAGTCGTCAAGGTTGCTGGATTAGCGGCGGCCTGCCAATCTGCGCCGCCGCAGGGAATGGTGATCCGACCCCCACACCCCCAAGGCCTGTGCTCGCGGGTCATGTCGTTAACTGCCAATCCATTCATAGCATCGCTCCGCTTCATTCTTTCGTGCTTGCTTTGCGATAGCTCATAACCCGCGTGGTTCCGCACGCTCATCGTTGATCTTGTGATGGGCAATGGAGGGCTGTCGGCCTCGGCCATTCGGTGCTTGGGGGGATTGGAATTAAGACTGCCCACCAATTGCTGCCTCAGACCCGCAATTCGGCGCTCAAACGCTACTCTCGCCTGGGTAATTCCGTCAATGATGAACTGCGCATTGAAATCATCCGCCAAGTCGTAAAACTGAACATTTGCGACGCACTTCTCAAACCATGAAAAACGGATAGCAACTTCCTGAAGTGCAAGCGTGCCATGAGCTTGACGAACACCCCGTTCACTCAGGTACACCGTACCTTGAATGTTGGCGAATTTGTGCCGATACAGCACGTGTTGAATATCGGCGTAGCCATTGCGCCAGCTCACGTTGTGATAGTGCTGCTCCAGCAGCTTTTATCAAGATCAAAAACAATAAGACAGCGATCCATGATTTTCTTTCAAAGTGTCCTCGTCATGAATCGCGATTTTATAGAGCCCCTCAAGCAAACACGCCAGCCGTATCCTGCATCCGATCCGACACCTCACCCAGGTGGTGCAGGGTGTCGCCAAAGGTCATCTCCATCTGGGTCAGGCGTTTGAAGTAATGGCTGGCGATGTACTCATCCGTCACGCCGATGCCGCCGTGCATTTGCACACACTGCTGACCGACAAAACGCATGGAGTTGCCCAATTGGTACTTGGCGCGGGCCATCGCGGCGCGGCGCTCGGGTGCGGGGGCGTTGAGCTTCAAGGCGGCGTAATAACTCATGGAGCGGGCCAGCTCCAGTTGCATCTTCACATCCGCCGCGCGGTGGCGCAGGGCCTGAAAGCTGCTGATGACCACGCCAAACTGCTTGCGGGTGTTCATGTATTCGGTGGTGATGGTCACCATCTTGTCCATGGCGCCCACACCTTCGGCGCAGGTGGCGGCAATACCGATGTCAATGGCGTGCTCCAGCGCGGTCAGGCCGTCTAGGGTTATGAGGCTGGCGGGCGCATCGACCAGGGTCAACTCGGCCGCGCGGCCACCGTCTTGTGTGCCGTAGCCACGGCTTGAAACGCCAGCGGCCGTGCTGTCCACCAAAAACAGCGCCAGCTTGCCAGCGACGTTGGCAGGCACGATGAAAGCGTCGGCCTTGTCACCCGCAGGCACTATGCTTTTGCTAGCAGACAATATCCATCCAGTGAGGACTTGCACTGCATTCGCCTTGCAGTTGTCCAATTTGTAGCGTGCGGCACGCTCTTGGTAAGCCAACACCACCAGCGCTTCGCCGGAAGATATTTGGGGCAACCAGGCGGCCTTCACCGCGTCCGGCGCGTAGCCCGACAACACACCACCGGCAATCAGCGTCTGGCTGAAGGGCTCCAGCACAATGCCGCGCCCCAGCTCTTCCATCACCACCATGCCCTCCACCGGGCCCATGCCAAGCCCGCCGTCGGCTTCGGGGATGTAGAGGCCGCACAGGCCCAAATCGGCCAATTCACCATAGGCTTCGCGGCTGAAACCGCCCGCCTGCTCAATCGTGCGGCGGCGATCAAAGGTGTAGCCCTTGTCCACCCATTTGCGCACCGCGTCGCGAAGTTGTTCCTGGTCGTCAGAGAAATCAAAGTTCATGTTTTTGTCCTTTCAGCCGAGCACGGTCTGTGCAACGATATTTCTTTGAACCTCGTTGCTACCGCCGTAAATCGTGGTTTTGCGCATGTTGAAGTAGGTCGAGGCCAGGGGTGCGCAGTAGGCATCACCCACGGAATCACCTTGCCAGCCTGCTTCCATGGCTTCGCGAATCAAGGGGATGGCATACGGCCCGGCCGCCAGCATCATGAGTTCGGTGTAACGCTGCTGAATTTCGCTGCCGCGAATTTTCAAAAGGCCTGCTACATCCAGCGAATTCTTGCCTGATTTCTCAGCCGACAGCACGCGCAGCACCATCATCTCCAGCGCCACCACGTCCACGTCCAACTTGGCGATCTCGTCGCGGAAACGCGGGTCGTCATAAACACCTTCG
>JANOLC010000485.1:0-7957 GCA_031419575.1 Burkholderiales bacterium
GACGTGCGCACCGATGCTGAGCGTGAGTGGGTCGGTTTTGTACCCGGTGCCACCCCCATCGCCTGGAAGCAATGGCCCGGCATGGCCATGAATGCCGACTTTGACAAGACCGTCAAGGCAGCAGTGCCAGTGGGTCAAAAAGCCGTGTTGTTATGCCGCAGCGGTGTGCGTTCCATCGCCGCCGCCAAACGTGCGACCGAATTGGGACTAGAGGCCTACAACATTCTGGAAGGTTTTGAGGGCGACCCCAACGAGCAGGCCCACCGGGGGCAACGCGGTGGCTGGCGGCATCGCGGTTTGCCGTGGCGACAGGGTTGAAGGCAATTCAATCCGGGATTTCAAAATAAAAATGCCTTGAAGTCCCCATTTATATTCAATAGTTTGCTATTTACTTTATAGCATCTAAAATTCCGGCGGTTGCTGCATCAAAACCGTTTGCGCGGCCTGTTCATACGCCGCCGACACCTGCAACACCGACAAATCCGCCTGTGGACGCCCAATGATCTGCACCCCCATGGGCAGGCCGTGGTCATTAAACCCCACCGGCATGCTCATACACGGCAGCCCGGCGAAGGTGGCGTAGATCACCACTTCCATCCAACGGTGGTAGGTGTCCATTTCACGGCCATTGATGTGACCGGGCCAGCGCAAGGTGGCATCAAACGGCCAGACCTGCGCCGTGGGGATGGCCAGAAAATCGTAGCGCTCAAACAGGGTCAGCAGGTGGTGGTAGAAGGCTGTGCGCTGCGCGCTGGCGGCCACCAACTCGTTGCCTGTGAGGCTCAGGGACTGGTCGTGCTCCCATAGCGCTTCGGTTTTGATCAGATCGCGGTTCTTGGGGTTGCGCAGAAACGGGGCGATGCGCGAGGCCACCAACGCCCGTCGCCAGACCAGCCAGGCGCTCCAGACCGCCTCGGGTGAACACCCCAGTGCAACGGGCTCCACCACGCAGCCCAGCCCTTCCAACCGACGCAAGCCCTGCTCGCAGACGTCCAGAATGCCAGGCGCCATGGCCAGGTAGCCACCCAGGTCGCCCAGCCAGCCAATTCGCACATTTTTACAGTCAAAAGTGCCTGAAGTCCCCGTAAAATCAACACAGTTAGCTATCGAAAGAGGAGCGCGTTTGTCCGGCCCGGCCTGCACTTGCAACAGTTGGGCGACATCCTTCACGGTGCGCCCCATGGGGCCCTCGGTGCCGAGTTGGCTGATAAAGGCATCGTTGGCCGGCCACATGGGCACACGGCCCTGGCTGGGTCGAAAGCCAAACACGTTGTTCCAAGCGGCGGGATTGCGCAGGCTGCCCATGAAGTCCGAGCCATCGGCCACGGGCAGCAGACGCGTGGCGAGCGCCACCGCCGCACCACCACTGCTACCCCCTGCGCTGCGGCTTGGGTCGTAGGCGTTGCGGGTCACGCCAAACACCTCGTTAAAGGTGTGCGAACCCAGCCCGAATTCGGGGGTGTTGGTTTTACCGATGACGATGCAACCGGCTGCCTTCATGCGCTGCACCATCAGGCCATCGTCTTTGGCGATGAAGTTGCGCATCAACGACGAGCCCAGCGTGGTCGGCAAACCGGCGGCGTTGGCCAGGTCTTTGATGGCCTGTGGCAGGCCGTGCATCCAGCCCATGGATTCGCCACGCGCCAGTTGCGTATCACGGTGGGCGGCTTGGGCCAATAAATCTGCCTCATCCCGCAGGCTGACGATGGCGTTGACGCGTGGGTTGACAGCCGCAATGCGCTGCAAATAGGCGCGCATCACCTCAACGCAGCTCAGATCACGGGCATGTATCGCGAGGGACAGCGCGTGGGCGTTCAGGCTTGTTATTTCTGATGGGACGGGTGAAATAGCTGTCATGGCTAGCTTATATTGCGGGTTGTTTCAAGTTGCCAACTCATTGTGAACCGAACATGACTTTTTTAGCCCTCGACATTGGCAACACCCGTCTCAAGTGGGCGGTGTACGAAACGGCCACACCCGGAGCCCGCCTGATTGACCAGGGCGCCGAGTTTCTGGAAAACATCGACCGTCTGGCCGATGGCCCGTGGGATCACTTGATACCGCCCACACGCATGCTGGGTTGCGTGGTGGCGGGCGATGGCGTAAAACGACGCGCACAGGAGCAAATGGAGCAGATGGGGGCGTGGGATCTTGCGCCTCATTGGGTGGTTGCCAGCGAGGCAGAGGCGGGCATGACCAATGGCTACGACTTCCCGACCCGGCTGGGTGCCGACCGCTGGGTGGCCATGATTGGCGCGCGCCACCGCATGCTGGCGCAAGGGGCAGCCCAGCCCATGGTGGTGGTGATGGTGGGCACTGCGGTGACGGTGGAGGCAGTGGACGCGAGCGGCAGATTTCTGGGTGGACTCATCTTGCCGGGCCACGGCATCATGCTGCGCGCGCTCGAATCTGGCACGGCTGGTTTGCATGTGCCCACCGGCGAGGTCTGCGAGTTCCCCACCAACACCAGCGACGCACTGACCAGCGGCGGCACCTACGCGATTGCGGGCGCGGTGGAGCGCATGGTGCAACATGTGCGTAAACACTGCGGGGCTGAACCCAAATGCATCATGACCGGCGGCGCTGGCTGGAAGATGGCCCCGAGCATGAGCGTCCCGTTTGAACTGGTGGACAACCTGATTTTTGACGGTCTGCTGGAGATTGCGCACAGCCGGGTCAAGGCAAATGGCACCTGAATGATTCATTTCCCACTATATTTTCAGTAGCAAACTAATGATGATTGACGGGGACTTCAGGCCTTTTTAACTCGTAAACACCGGCGCAAGCCCGTCCACTGCCTGAAACATCGCCTGCCGGGCCTGGCTGATGATCTGGCCTCTCCAGACGTCGGTGTCAGTGTAGAACGCGTCCATCATTTTTTGCTTGATGCGCTGGCGCAACTCAGGCGAGGCGTCGGGGTGCAGCCGTAACCAATGGTCGCCGCGCAAGGCCTCGGTAACCACTTCCCACGGCACCGTGCCGTACTCCATGGCGATGGCGGTGTACTGAGCTTGCGGACATTCTTGGTAGAACGCCATCCACATCAAACCCGTCAGAAATGCTGATGTTGACGATCCGTCGTAAATCGACGTGACAGGCGTGGCACCGTTTCCGCCCCACCATTGGCGGGCGCGGACCAGGGCCGCCGGGTCGTCGATGCAGGCAAAAATACGCTCCCCCAAACCGCTGGGCCCCAGGCCGGTGTGCAGGTCTATCCACGCGGCATGGGTGGCGCGGGTGGCGTGTTGGCGTAGTACGTTGCGCAGGGTCAGGTTGCTCCAAGTGGGTGCGGTGCCGCCAAAGAAGCAGCCATCGGCAAACTCATACTGGCCGCGTGAAAACGCCGCCTGAAAAGCCGTCGCACCATGTTGCGCCACATAGCGCGCAATAGCGGCATCGTTGTCTACATCCGGCGGCCATTGTTCAGGCAGCAGCAGCGCACTGATCTCACGGTAAGCCTCATTGACCGGCAGCGGTTGGGAGAAGTCCTGAAAATTGCGGTTCAGATCGACGTTTTCATGGGTCGTGCGGTGTACGTGCGAGAAACCATAGGGGTTCAACGCATGGATGTACAACACCGCCACGCCCTGGGCATGCGATTTCGCTCGCCACTCTTCATCGTTGAGCGCAAACACCTGCACGCCGCTACCGCAATAGCCCTCAACCCCGTGGCAGGCGCTGGTCACGATGAGCAGCTTGTCGGCATCCAAAGGGCCATCGCGCACCACGTCCATGGCGAGAACTTCACCATCGCGCCCGGGCAGGGGGTGAACGTGGGATTCAATCGGCAAACCGGCTTCGGTGGCAGACTCCAGAAACTTGACACGAGCCAGTGCGTAGCTGGGCGAAAATGACTTCACAACGCCGATCATGCTGCGACCTTTGTTGCTTCGGACTTGAACCACTCTTGCGCCAGCCGCACCCAGAAGGTGGCGCCCAGGGGGATCAGGTCGTCATTGAAGTCATAACTCGGGTTGTGCAACATACACGGCCCGCCTCCATGGCCCATCTCGCGGTGGGCACCGTCGCCATTGGCGATGAAGCAATAGGCACCGGGTTTGGCCAGCAGCATGTAGGCGAAGTCCTCGGCTCCCATGGTGGGCTCCTGCACCAGAACGTGGTCTGCGCCCACGATATCGCCCATTACGCGGCGGGCAAATTCAGCCTCGGGTGCAGAGTTAATGGTGGGCGGGTAGTTGCGTACAAATTCGAAATCGCAAGTCATGTCAAACGCCGCGCTGGTGTGCTGGGCGATGTCACGCATTCGCTGCTCGATCATGTCCAACACCTCCAGCGTGAACGTGCGTACGGTGCCGCGAAGCTCGCAGGTGTTGGGGATGACGTTGGTAGCTTCACCTGCGTGAATCATGGTGACGGAAATCACGCCCGCATCAATCGGTTTTTTGTTGCGGCTGATGATGGTCTGAAACGCCTGCACCATCTGGCAAGCTACCGGCACCGGGTCCAGCGCCACATGGGGCAAGGCCGCATGACCACCCTTGCCTTTGATGGTGATTTTGAACTCGTTGCTGGACGCCATCACCGGGCCGGGGCTGACGGCAAACTGCCCCACAGCCATGCCAGGCCAGTTGTGCATGCCAAACACCGCGTCCATGGGAAACTTGTCGAACAAGCCGTCCTTGATCATCTCGCGCGCGCCGCCGCCTCCCTCTTCAGCGGGCTGAAAAATCAGGTACACCGTGCCATCGTAATTTTTGTTTTTGGCGAAGTGCTGCGCGGCTGCCAACAACATCGCGGTATGGCCGTCGTGGCCGCAGGCGTGCATCTTGCCCACATGCTGGCTGGTGTGCGCGAAGGTGTTGTGCTCTTGCATAGGCAACGCATCCATATCGGCGCGCAAACCAATCGCCCGGCTGGAGGTACCATTTTTAAGAATGGCCACCACCCCCGTTGTGCCCATACCCCGGTGGATGGGAATGCCCCACTCAGTCAACTTGGTGGCCACCACGTCAGACGTGCGAACCTCTTTAAAGCAAAGCTCGGGGTGGGCATGAATGTCACGGCGGATCGCCGAAATGCCGGCGGCTTGGGTGACGATGGAATCTATGTTTTTCAAGGGGACTCCTAACTGTTACAAATAACTGTCACAGTCTATGATGGCAATAGTTTTTTTGCTCTAGTGTGGGCTTAGGCGAGCTTATAGGGTCTGTGGCACGTTTTACGCGTTTTACGGCTCATGTGCTGTCAAATGCCCACCCGGGCGTAATCACGATGCATTATCAACAGACCAATGGCTTGCGCAGCGGGACTTACACCGATTCGGGCTGTGTCCTCGCTTGTAGGTGCGTGCTTTGCTGGCTTGCCTGGCGAACAGCCGTTAAGCTTATTCAAACCTGAAATGACATCGACCAGACCCAAAGGCCAGACTTTATGAATGCAGACATTCAACCGCCTCAAATACTGACTCATCCACACCCTTCACCGTCCACTCAACGCGTGATTGGCGCGTGCCCGCATGATTGCCCCGACACCTGTTCTATGGTCACCACCGTGGTGAATGGCATTGCCATCAAGGTGCAGGGCAACCCGGATCATCCACAAACTGGTGGCGCCCTGTGCTCTAAAGTGTCGCGGTACCCCGAACGCACTTATCACCCCGCGCGCATTTTGTTTCCTCTCAAACGCAGTGGCCCCAAAGGCTCCGGGCAGTTTGAGCGTGTGAGCTGGGATGCTGCACTGACTGATATTGCGGCGCGGTTGGGTGAGATTGCTGGCCGCAGCGCGGGCAGTGCGCAAGCCATTCTTCCCTACAGCTATGCTGGCACCATGGGGCTTGTACAGGGTGAGAGCATGGCGGCCCGGTTCTTTAACAAACTGGGCGCCTCCCAATTGGAGCGCACCATATGCGCATCCGCCGGCGGCGAGGGCTTGGTGCACACGCTGGGGGCCAAAGTGGGTATGCGGGTAGAGTTTTTTGCCGAATCGAAGCTGATTTTGATTTGGGGCAGCAACGCCATTGCCAGCAACCTTCACTTCTGGCGCTACGTTCAAGTCGCTAAACGCAATGGGGCCAAGGTGATCTGCATTGACCCCCGGCGCAGCGAAACCGCCGACAAATGCCATGAACATATCGCCTTACTGCCCGGCACAGATGCGGCGCTGGCATTTGGGCTGATGCATGAGCTGGTCTCCCACGATTGGTTAGATCACGATTACCTGGCGCGCCACACGCTGGGTTGGGATTTGCTGCGGGAGCGAGCATTGCTCTGGAACCCTGAACGGGTGGCTGCAGTTTGTGGGATTGGCGCCGAGCAAATCCGCTCGTTAGCGCGTGACTATGGAGGCAACTTCAAGGCGGGCACACCAGCAGCTATCCGTTTGAACTATGGCATGCAACGTGTGCGTGGTGGTGGCAATGCGGTACGAGCCGTGGCGAGTTTGCCCGCGTTGATTGGTGCTTGGCGTCACCGTGCGGGTGGCCTGTTGATGTCGTCGTCGGGCAGCTATCCCGTGAACAAAACAGCGTTGCAAATCCCGAGCCTGCTGGCAGGCCGCACACCTCGCACGATCAATATGGTGACGATTGGCGATGACCTGCTGCGCAAATCATCAGACGAATTCGGACCCGCTATCGATGCACTGGTGGTCTACAACAGCAACCCCGTGGCCGTCGCCCCGGACTCGGGTCAAGTAGTCGCTGGTTTTGCGCGGGAAGATTTATTCACTGTGGTGCTGGAACACTTTCAGACCGATACCGCCGACTACGCTGATTACGTTCTGCCAGCCACAACCCAATTAGAGCATTGGGACGTTCACCTAAGTTACGGTCACACCGATGTCATGTTGAACCGTCCGGCCATTGAACCGCTGGGCGAAGCAAAATCCAATACTCAAATCTTCCGGGAGCTAGCCGCGGGCATGGGCTTTACCGAGCCTTGTTTTCTGGATGCGGATGAGGCGCTGTGTCGGCTGGCTTATGGTGACGCAGTGGATTTCAATGCCCTGCTTCAAAACGGGTTCATGCCCCTTAATCTGCCGGCGGTGCCTTTCACAGAAGGTGCGTTTCCAACGCCGTCGGGCAAGTGCGAGTTTTTCAGCGCCCGACTGGCCGCCAGAGGCTTGGATGGGTTACCCGATCATATTGAAAACTATGAATTGTTGGGTTCATCTCAAAAATTCCCGCTGGCAATGATCTCGCCACCGGCCCGTAACTTCCTTAATTCAACATTTGTGAATGTGACGAGCTTGCGGGATATTGAGGGCGAACCGCTATTGGAAATTTGCGCTGCCGACGCCACCTCCCGAGGAATTGTCTCTGGCGATGTCGTGCGTGTGTTTAACGATCGAGGGGACTACCGCTGCAAGGTTGAGGTTTCACTTCGCGCACGTCCGGGTGTTGTCATCGGACTGGGCATCTGGTGGCGAAAGCTAGGCATGGATGGCAAAAATGTGAATCAACTCACCAGCCAACAACTCACTGATTTAGGTCGTGCTCCTACGTTTTACGACTGCTTGGTGGAGGTTAAGGTTTGCACTCAGGGGTAGGCCGGCAACTGTTTCTTTTTCAACCACAGAAAAATAGACGGAAAGCAAAACGCCCGCTTAAAGCGGGCGTTTTGGACAGTGTTACCACTGCATTTTTGTGGTTGCGCGAGTAGGATTTGAACCTACGACCTTTGGGTTATGAGCCCAACGAGCTACCAGGCTGCTCCATCGCGCGGTATCTTTATATTATAACTGAATTAAGCCTTGGCTGCGTCTGAAACTTCAATTTCTGTTGCAACGGGGCGACAACCAATTCGACCAATGCCATGGGTGCATTGTCACCCACGCGGTAACCCATTTTCAAGATACGCGTGTAACCACCTGGACGTGCTTTAAAGCGTGGGCCCAGATCATTGAACAGCTTGACCACGCTATCACGGTCACGCAAACGGTCGAATGCCAAACGGCGATTCGCTACGGTGGCTTCTTTGGCCAACGTGATCATGGGTTC
>JANOLC010000486.1:0-7577 GCA_031419575.1 Burkholderiales bacterium
AGGCCCGGCACGCGGCTGGTGATTTTCTCAATAAAACTGAGTCGCTCTTTAAGCGCTTGCGACGAGTCCTGCACACCAGTGATATCGCGGATGTAGGCCAGTAAATGCGGCTGCCCGTTGATGACAAACTGCGACGCATCACACGCCACCTGACGCGGCCCGCCACCTTTGGTGACCAAGGTGGTCTCGAAGCTGATGGGCTGGCCCGTGGCCACCAGCGGGGCCAAGCCACTCTTTCGTTTGGCCCCATCACCCCAGATACCCAACTCCAGCGTGGTTTTACCGATGACCTCGTCGCGCGTGAAGCCAGTGAGCGTCAGCCAGGCATGGTTCACATCGACCAGGCGGCCATCATGCACTTTAGTCAGGCTGGCCGCCAGCGGGTTCTGATGGAACACGGCGGTAAACAGCGCCATGCCGGGCTGATTTTCAGGAGTGTCAGGGGGCTCAGACAGTTTGGGCAGATTCATGCAGATGACTTATTGACCGGCGCGGTCTGAGGGAGAGGCATCAGCAGTTTATCAATCGGTACAGGGCGGCCAAAGTAATACCCTTGAAACGCCGTGCAGCCGCACTGCACCAGGAAGTCTCTTTGTGCTTGCAGCTCCACACCTTCAGCCACCACGTGCAGGTCCAGGCTGTGGGCCAAACTCAAAATAGCACGGGCAATGGCCGCATCATTCGGACTGGTGAGTACCTCCCGTACAAACGATTGGTCAATCTTCAGCTGGTCCAGCGGCAAGCGCTTCAGGTAAGACAGTGACGAGTAACCGGTGCCAAAGTCATCCAGCGAAAAGCTCACACCCAGGGATTTCAAATCGACCATGGTGCGGATCACGTCTTCGACGTCGGTCAGCAGCATGCTCTCGGTCAGCTCCAGTTTCAGGCAGCGCGGGTTGGCTCCGGTGGACTGCAACAGGCCGCGCACTTGGGGCACAAAGTGGTCATGGCGAAACTGGCGCGCGCTCACGTTCACGGCAATGCTCAAACCACGCGTGGCAGGCTGCGCGGCCCAAGCCACCAGCTGGTGGCACACGGCCTGCAAAACCCATTGACCCAGCGGCACAATCAGCCCGGTTTGCTCGGCCAGTGCAATGAAGTCAATGGGCGGTACCAGGCCGCGCTGGGGGTGCTGCCAACGCACCAGCGCCTCCACCCCGGTCATGGTGCCTGCCACGTCCACAACGGGCTGGTAGTACACCCGCAACTCATCGCGCGCCAAGCCCAGGCGCAGCTCGGCTTCCAGCTCGGTGCGGCGGGTGACGACGGCTTGCATGGAGGCCTCAAAAAAACACAGTGAATTGCGCCCTGCTGCCTTGGCCTGGTACATGGCCAGGTCGGCGCGTTTGAGCAGATCTTCAACACTGTGGTGGTGGTCAAAAAACAGCGTCACACCAATGCTGGGCGTGCTGTGGTGCATCTGCCCGTTGAAGTAATAAGGCTGGTTGAGTGTGGCCAAAATTTTGCGAGCCACGGTGTCAGCCTGCGCACTGGCCTCGCCGACATCGGCACTCAATTCTTCCAACATGACGACAAACTCGTCACCGCCCAAGCGAGCCACGGTGTCCACGGCCCGCACGCACCGTCCCAGCCGGGTAGCAACTTGTTGCAACAGCTGGTCGCCCACGTCGTGGCCCTGGGTGTCGTTCAAGTCCTTGAAGTTATCCAGGTCAATGAATAGCAGCGCGCCCGCCAGCTTACGTCGATCGCTAGACCGCAGTGCGGTTTGCAGGCGGTCCATCAGCATGCGGCGGTTGGGCAGGTTGGTCAGCTCGTCAAAGAAGGCGAGGCGCTCAATTTGCTGCTCGCTGTTTTTGCGCTCGGTGATGTCGGTGATAAAGCCGCACCACAATACGGAGCCATCGGCCTCCGCCTCCGGCACGGCGTTGGCGTACAGCCAGCGAATGGTGCCATCGCCCAGTTTCAGGCGGTATTCATGTCGCCAGGGAGTCATGGTTTTGGCGGACTGGGCGATCGACTGCAGCACCGCCGGGTAGTCGTCCGGGTGGTGTAGCGCAATCAGGGTGCCAGCATCGTCAACCACGGTTTTAGGGTCAACGCCGTATATGCTGGCAAATGCCTCGCTGGCGTAGGGAAAGCTCATCTGGCCGTTGGGGCGCAGCCGTAACTGCATCACCAGCCCCGGCGCACGGCTGGTGATTTTCTCAATAAAACCCAGCCTTTCTTGCAGGGCCTTGGCTACCGTGTGCTCGGTGGTGACATCGGCAAACATACGCACAATGCCGCCAGTGGGCACGGCGCGGGTCGCCACTTCAAGTACCCGTCCATCGTGCGTGTTGCGCAGGTATTTGGCAGGCCAGCCCGCCACGCTACCCCCTTGGTTCAGGTACTGACGCGCCCGGTCTTCTACTAACTTCAGGCCATCACCAAAATCGCCCCGCGCTTTTTGAAACTCGAAGACGTTGGTTTGCGTGGGGTTGGTAGCCATTAAACTTTCTGGCAAATCAAGCAACTCAAGCCATCGCCGGTTGTAAACGCCGATTTGGTCATCGGCATTGGTCATCGCAATGCCCTGGTCCATGTTGTCCAGTGTGGTCTCCAGCGCCCGGGTTTTTTGCGCCAGTTGCTCGGTCGCCGCGTGCAATGCCGCCACGGCTTTGGCCCGGGCCAGATCAATGCGCCGCGCATGCACCAGTTGACCAATCGTCTGGCACAAGGGGTTTAAAAATTCAATCTGGGCGACCTTGTAACCGCTTGCCCGATTGGCCAGGGCCAACATGGCGACCATGGTGCCCGCGTAGTGAATGGGAATACCCAAAAACGAGTGCATGGGTGGGTGCCCCGGCGGCAAGCCACCGCTGCGCGGGTCGCTGGCGGGGTGGTTGGCAATGACGGGCTCCCCCGTGAGCAGCGCAGCCCCAAACAGCGTGGCGGTGTTGTGAAACTCAATCCCCCCCGCGTTGCCTTGGGTCATGAAGGCGCGCGAGGCGTCGTCCCACGAGATGTCCGTCAGCGCCTGAATTTTTAGGTAAGCCTGGTTGGCGTCGTCATACAACACCTCGGCCACAAAACCGTAGGCACTGTCCGTGGCCAGCAACACGGCTGCCAGCACACCCTCAAATACAGAGGCATTGCTTTCACTGCCAATAAACGCCGCCTGTGCCCGGCTAATGGCTAGCAACAGGTTGTGCTGCTGAGTGGCCGCCTCTTGCGCTACGCGGCTGGACGAGATGTCCATGAACGCGCCCACCAATCGCGTGGGGGCACCCATCTCATCACGCGCCACCACAGCACCCCGGCTTAGCAACCAGATCCAGTGGCCCGCCGTGTGCCGCACCCGGTATTCGCACTCGTAGTTTGGCGTCTGCCCGGCCAAATAGGCTTTAATGGCGGACTGCGCGTGGTATCGGTCATCCGGGTGGATCCGGTCTTTCCAGCGGTCATACGTCCACTCATCATCTTCCGGGCCATAGCCCAGCATGGCTTTCAACGCTTCACTGCCGTCGATGGTGCCCAGCACAACGTTGCGGTCCCACGGCACCAGGTCAAAACCCTCTACCGCCAGCTCGTACCGCTGCTGGTTTTCACGCATCACGCGGGCAGTTTCAAAGCGGTGCTGCACCGCCAACACCTGGGCCGGCAAGTCCTTGAAACACTCGGGGTTGGGCAAGCCAACGGTCACCAGGTAATCCCCAAAGCCGTGACGCATGCCCTGTGCAGCCGCCCACTCTTGGCCGGGTGCCACCAGCAACAGCACCGCTTGACCGCTCAGCGCAGGCAGCAGCCCAAACGCTGTGCCGCCGCCGATCTCATAGCGCACCAGAACGGCATCAAAGACCCCATGGGCCAGCGCTTGCGACCCCAGCGATAGCGAGTTGACAGCGGTCAGCTGCCACACCGCCTGATGCGCCGCAAATACGTCTTGCATCGCGTGAATCTGGGCGGCATCGCTTTCAATCAGCAACAGGGTGATAGGTTTCGTCACGTTGATGGTGGATTGGGCACGGTCTGGCATGACTTTAGCGCTTTTGATGGGCTGGGTCGATTTGGCAGGCGAGGGATGCGTTTCTGATGCGTATCATCCCTGTAAATCATCGCTTCACTCGCTAAGGTGCGTCCAGACTAACCCGCATCATCACTGATCAATTGACTCGCTTGCAAGACATTTATAGACCGTGACAGACATTTTGCCAACCCCCCACACCCCCATGATGGCCCAGTACCTGGCCCTCAAGGCCGGTTACCCTGACACATTGCTGCTCTACCGCATGGGCGATTTTTACGAGGTTTTTTTTGACGATGCCGAGAAGGCCGTGCGCCTGCTGGGCATAACCCTGACCCATCGCGGCCAGTCCGCCGGCAAACCGATTGCCATGGCGGGCGTGCCGTTTCATTCGATTGAGGGCTACCTGGCCAAACTCATCAAGCTGGGCGAGTCGGTCGCCATTTGTGAGCAGGTGGGCGAGGTCACCGGCAAAGGCCCGGTCGAACGCAAGGTGGTGCGCGTAGTCACCCCCGGCACGCTGACCGACACCGAGCTGCTCAGCGACAAAATCGAGTCGTTATTGCTGTCCGTGTACCAAGGGCCGCGCAATGTGTGTGGGCTGGACTGGCTCAGTGTGACCCAAGGGGTGGTGCACCTGGCCGAATGCAACGTAGACGAAGTGGGCGAATGGGTGGCACGCATAGGCCCCTGCGAGCTGATCCACAGCGCCGGGGCAACGCCCAAATTTGAAGCGCAACTCAAAGGCATGCGCTCGCTGTCAGGCAGTGCGATGCCTTGCCCCTTAAGCGCCCGGCCCGACTGGCAGTTTGACGCCGCCCTGGGTCAGCGCAAGTTGTTGGAAGCGTTGCAAGCAGCCAGCTTGACCGCCTGGAACGCCCAAGACCTGCCCCAGGCCCATGCTGCCGCCAGCGCCCTGCTGGGTTATGCCGAACACACACAGGGTCGGGCTCTGAGCCATATCCACAGTCTGCGGGTGCAGCGCAACGACGAGCTCATCGACCTGCCGCAAACCACGCGGCGCAATCTGGAGCTCACCCAAACCCTGCGCGGTGAAGACTCACCCACACTGTTTTCGCTGCTGGACACGTGCATGACCGGCATGGGCAGCCGCTTGCTGAAGAACTGGATGCTGCAGCCCGAGCGGGACCGCAGCGGGGCGTCCGCCCGGCTGGACGCCATCACCGTGCTGCGCCAGGGGAACGCTCAAGCCGGGCACGTTGGCACCTGGCAAAAGCTGCGCGAACAGCTCAAAGGCAGCACCGATGTAGAACGCATCACCGCCCGCATTGCGCTGCGCCAGGTACGACCGCGCGAGCTGGTGGCACTGCAACTGACGCTCCTGAAATCAGAGCAAACTATTCAATATTTGCGGGGACTTCAAGGCTATTTAACCACTATTTCCAGCGAATTGACCCCGCCAGAGGGTTGCGCGGCCTTGCTGGCACGGGCCGTGATGCCGGAACCCGCTGCGCTGGTGCGTGACGGTGATGTGATCGCCACTGGTTTTGATGCCGACCTGGACGAGCTGCGCGCCATCCAGACGAATTGCGACGACTTTTTGCTGGCCCTGGAAACCCGCGAGAAGGCCCGCACCGGCATCGCCAACCTGCGGGTGCAGTACAACAAGGTGCATGGCTTTTACATCGAAGTCACTCAGGGCCAGATCGACAAAGTGCCCGACGACTACCGACGCCGCCAGACCTTGAAGAACGCCGAGCGCTTCATCACGCCTGAACTCAAAACCTTTGAAGACAAGGCCCTGAGCGCCCAAGAGCGTGCCCTGGCCCGCGAGAAATGGCTGTACGAGCAACTGCTGGACGAGTTGCAGGCCTATGTGCCGCGCCTGACGCGCGTTGCCCGGGCCCTGGCCACGCTGGACGTGTTGTGTGCACTGGCCGAGCGGTCCCTTACCCTGGGCTGGTGCACACCGCAATTTGTGCGCGAGCCGTGTATTGACATCTCGGGCGGGCGCCATCCGGTGGTGGAAATGCGATTGGCAGAGGTCAGCGGCTTGAGAGGCCCCTCCGGTAGCGGCTCCTTCATCGCCAACGACACCCGCTTGGGGCCCAAGGCGCGCATGCAAATCATCACCGGCCCCAACATGGGTGGCAAGTCCACCTATATGCGCCAGATCGCCGTGATTGTGCTGCTGGCCAGCATGGGCAGTTACGTTCCGGCAAGCGCCTGCCGCCTCGGGCCGGTGGATGCCATCCACACCCGAATTGGCGCAGCCGATGACCTGGCCAACGCGCAGTCCACCTTCATGCTGGAGATGGTGGAAGCCGCGCAGATTCTGCATACCGCCACGCCCCACTCGCTGGTGCTGATGGACGAAATTGGCCGGGGCACCTCCACCTTTGACGGCCTGGCGCTGGCCGGTGCCATCGCCGCGCAATTGCATGACAAAACCCAGGCCTTCACCCTGTTTGCCACTCATTACTTCGAGCTGACCGAGTTCCCCGCCAAGCACCACGCGGCAGTTAACGTGCACGTGAGCGCGGCCGAATCCGGTCAAGACATCGTCTTCCTTCACGAGATCCAAGCCGGGCCTGCCAGCAAAAGCTACGGCATTCAGGTGGCCCGCCTGGCTGGCATGCCTGCCGCCGTGGTCAACCACGCTCGCCATGCCCTGAGTGCGCTAGAAGCCCAAGCCAGCGAGTCGCAACTACAGGTGGATTTGTTTGCCGCACCGCCCGTTTCAGAAGTGGCTTCGGCGAGCGCTCTGGATATCGCCGTGGCAGCCTTGAACCCGGACGCCTTGAGCCCGCGGGAGGCGTTGGAGGTGTTGTACCAGTTGAAGAAATTGAGTGCATCCACATGACCCCGCAGCAATTCATCACCAAATGGGGCCCCGGCGGCCCGGCCTATGACCTGAACGAGCGTCAGGGCGCGCAGCCGCATTTCATGGACCTGTGCGAGCTGCTGGGTGTGCCCACCCCCGGCAGCACAGCGGGCAGCACGTCAAGCAGCGCGGGTGACTACATTTTTGAGCAAGACACGCTGGTGCTGGGCGAGGCACGTGGGTATGCCGATGTATTCAAGCGCAATCACTTTGCGTGGGAGAACAAGGCACCGGGCAAAAACCTGGACACCGCCCTCAAGCAGTTGCTGACCTACAGCCTGGCCTTGTCCAACCCACCGCTGTTGGTGGTGTGCGACCGCCTGACGATTCGCATCCACACGCAGTTCAACGGCCACCCGTCTGAGGTGCACACGGTGCTGCTGGCCGAGATGGACCACCCGGACAAGCTGGCCCTGCTGCGCCGCCTCTGGCTGGACCCGGAGAGCTTTCGCCCCAAGAAAACCAGCCGCGACATCACCGAAGCCGCAGCCAAAAGCTTTGCCACACTGGCCGATGGTTTGCGCCGCCGGGGTGGCGATGCGGATGAGGTCGCCCACTTCCTGACCCAGTGCCTGTTCTGCTTTTTTGCCGAAGATGTGGCCCTGCTGCCAGACCGCATGTTTGAAGGGCTGGTGAACAACCGCAAACTCACCAGCGACAAGCTCGCCACAGGCCTGGGCAATTTGTTCACTGCCATGCGTGACGGCGGGTTGTACGGCAACGAAGACATTCCCTGGTTCAACGGTGGCCTGTTCAAAAAGATCAAGG
>JANOLC010000487.1:0-2563 GCA_031419575.1 Burkholderiales bacterium
TCGGGCAACTCGGTGGATTGGGTGGATTCGGCCACGCTCAGGTTCAGGAATGACATGCGATCGAACCCCAGGCGGCTGGCCAGTTCGCGGGATTTATCGATCAACTCGGACCGGGTTTCGATGCCGTAGATGTGGCTTTTATGACCCACAGCGGATGCGCCCTCGTCCGTTCTCAACGCCTTGAAAAACAAATCGTAAATGATGAAACCCAGGTACGACTTGCCTGCGCCGTGGTCGGCCAGTGTGGCCACAGCACCAGACTGGGGTAATTCGAGCAGCAGCTTTTCGATGAACTGGTACAGGTGGTAAACCTGCTTGAGTTTGCGGCGCGAGTCTTGGTTGAGCTTGCCTTCGCGAGTCAGGATGTGCAGCTCTTTGAGCAGCTCGACCGACTGGCCGGGGCGGATTTCAGGTGCGATGTTGGATGCAGCGCTTAAGGCATCCGGCGTGGTGCGGGTTACTGGGGTCTTGGGTGCTTTCATGGGGCTATCTTGCCACGCGGCCCCACGCCCAGTGCAGCCCAACCGGCATGGCCCAGGGCTTGCAACGTTTGCATGTTCTTGCCGAAGATGTCCTCGGCGTCCGGGTAGGCCTGAACGGCACGGTCAATGCTGACTTCCCGCAGCAGGTGCAGCGTGGGATAGGGGGCGCGATTGGTGAAGTGGGTGATGTCGTCAGCCGCTTTGTCGGCAAACTCGAACTGCGGGTGAAAGCTGGCAATCTGGAAGATGCCGTCCAGGTGCAGTTTGCGCAACACGCGGTCGGCCTGGGCAAGGAAATCGTTGAAGTCCAGAAACTCGGGGAACATCAGTGGCGCTATCAAAAGCGTAGTGTCTCGCACAGATGCATCAAGGACTTCAAGGGCTTTTAGCTCATCTTTTAGTGCGGCAAGCAGCGTTTTTACATCTTGTGCAGGACTGACCACGGTGTGCACCTGGCCCTTGACGTGAACCGACTTGGCGAATGGGCACAGGTTCAGGCCGATCACCGCGCGCTCGAGCCAGCGGTGCATGTCGGCTTCTACGGTCTGCGCCAGTGGCAGGAATTCTGACGCGGCACTCACAAAAACAGCCGCGTGCCGGTCAGCCGCTCATGTTCACGCGCGGCAAAGCGATCCGTCATACCGGCGATGTAGTCGGCCACCACGCGCTGGATGCTGTCTATGGCGCTATCAGTGGCGCTGTCACCATCACGGTCGTTATTGGCCCGGCTTGCCCGCGCGGCAAATCCGGCCTGCATTTCAAGCGGGTTGGCCACGTAGCTCTTAAACAAGTCAGCCACCACCTGCTTGGCTTGCCCGGTCATCAACATCACCTGCGGGTGACGGTACAACTGGTGCAGCAAGAAAGTTTTAAGCACGGCAGAGCGCTCCCGCATGGCGGCGCTGAACTGCACCAGCGCCGGCATCTGGCGCGCGGCATCGGCACTGCCAGGCGCGGCGTCGGCCAGTGCCTGCCCTGTGACGGCAATCACGTCGTACACCTGCGCGCTGAGCATGCGGCGAATCGCCTCGTAGAGCAGGCGGCGGCCCTGCGTGGCATCGGTCAGCTGCGGGTGCTCGGCCAGCGTTTCATGCAAGAAGTCGCTGAACAACGGCACCTCTTGCAGCTGCGCCAGCGTGATCAGGCCGGAGCGCACACCGTCGTCAATGTCATGCGCGTTGTAGGCGATCTCATCCGCCAGATTGCACAGTTGCGCCTCCAGGCTGGGCTGGGTGCGGTCCAGAAAGCGCCTTGCAACGCCATCCGGCTCAGACTGCTCCAGCCACTCGGCATTGGTGCGGGAGCAGTGCTTCAAGATGCCCTCACGCGTCTCAAAGCTCAAGTTCAACCCGTCAAACAGCGGGTAGCGATGTTCCAGCCGGTCCACCACGCGCAGGCTTTGCAGGTTGTGCTCAAAACCGCCGTGGCCCGCCATGCAGTCGTTGAGCGCGTCTTGCCCGGCATGGCCAAACGGCGTGTGGCCCAGGTCATGCGCCAGCGCAATCGCCTCCACCAGGTCTTCGTTAAGTGCTAGCGACCGTGCAATGGAGCGCCCCAGTTGCGCCACTTCCAGCGAATGCGTCAGGCGGGTGCGAAACAGGTCGCCTTCATGGTTCAGAAACACCTGCGTTTTGTAAACCAGTCGCCGAAACGCCGTGGAATGCACGATACGGTCGCGGTCACGCTGGTACTCGGTGCGGGTGGGGGCGGCAGGCTCTGCAAACCGGCGGCCCCGAAATTGGGCGGGGTTGCAGGCGTAGGGGGCCAGTGCAACGGCAGGGAGTGAGGTCAATGAGAAAGGCGTGGAAATCATGGGAGCCGATAGAAGGCATTCGGTAATGCGCTGTACGTCAAATTATCAACCCCTTTCTGGATCAATCCATTTGCCACCTCTCATGAAAAAGCCGGCTCAAGAGCCGGCTTCTCAGGGGGTCAGGTCACCTTATTTGACTGAATTGAACAGCAATCTAGCCTGTGCATGGCAGAAAGGAGGTTCGTAGGTTCCATGGTAATTACCGTAATAAGTGGCTGCGGTGCCAGGCAAGCCTGCCCCATAGGTCGCAAGAATTGCGGCATCCACG
>JANOLC010000488.1:0-1975 GCA_031419575.1 Burkholderiales bacterium
CTGCCAGTGCTGGCGTGGTTTCCGGCTCATCGAACAATCCCCGTTCGCCCTGAGCCTGTCGAAGGGTTGGCCCCGCATTGGTGGCAGGGACGGGCTCAGGGCGAACGACTGAGGTGGTATCCCCCATCGCTCTGGCCAGCCCCTTGAACCCATATTTTTCATAAAAATCCTTCAAAGTCCCCGTTGTCTGGTCTTTGATAGCTATTGAATTCATAGCAGGCAGGCCATCAACATAGGCAGCTAAATCGCAGTCGGTCTTGATGGTGAGGAGCTGGCGGCCGGTGGGCAACCAGCCCAGCGCCTTGCGCAGGTTCTCGCCCACCACGCCTTTGATCTTGTCGGCATTGGCCACCACCGCATCGAGCGAGCCATATTCCTGCAGCCACTTGGCGGCGGTTTTGGGGCCAACTTTGTCGACACCGGGCACGTTGTCCACGGTGTCGCCTACCAGAATCTGGTAGTCCACCATCAGGCGCGCGGGCACACCAAATTCGGCCTCCACCCCAACCAGGTCACGGCGCTTGCCGTTCATGGTGTCGATGATGGTGATGTGTTCGTTCACCAGCTGGGCCAGGTCTTTGTCGCCACTGGAGACGATCACTTCAATGCCTTGCGCTGCCGCCATCACAGCCAGCGTGCCAATCACGTCATCGGCCTCCACGCCGCGCACGTCCAGCACGGTCCAACCCAGTAAACGCACCACCTCATGGATGGGCGGGATCTGGGCGCGCAGGTCGTCCGGCATGGGCGAGCGTTGCTCTTTGTATTGGGGGTAGATCGCGTCCCGGAAGGTTGGGCCTTTGGCATCAAACACGCAAGCCGCGTAGTCGCAGCGCACTTCTTTGCGCAGGCTTTGCATCATGTTGATCATGCCTCGAATGGCCCCCGTGGGCGCGCTCGTCGGGTCGCCCGGTACGGCACGCAGGTCAGGCATGGCGTGGAAAGCTCGGTACAGGTAGCTGGAGCCATCGACCAGCAGCAGGGTTTTTTTATCAGTCATGGGCGCATTTTGCCTCCCCTACAATTGTCCGATGCGCATTGCCTCCACCCACCTTACCGCCCCGCTGATGGTTTTCAGCACCCTGTTGACTTGCGCCAGCTTCAGCCTGGCGCAAACACCCCAGCCGGCGGCTACCGCCAAGGTGTCGGCGACGCTTGATGCCAGCGCCACCTCAAACCAAGCCAGCCAGCCCGCCTCCAAAGCCAACCAGTTGGTTGAGCGCATCAGCGTTGAAGATGCCAGCACCCGCATTGACGAGGTGCGTTTTGGCGGCCAAACCCGCAGCATCACGGTGCAGCCCAAAGGGGGCATGCCCGCCTATGACATTCAACCCGAAACCGGTGCGCGCACCTGGAAGATCTTCGGTTATTGACATCGGCAGGCGCCATCAGCCGGTGTTATGCACTGCGCCTATTTCTGCTTGGCTACGGCTTCTCCACTGACTCCACTGACTATTGGATTTTTGATTTATGGCGGTTTACACCGAAGTCTCGTTCGATGAGGCCAGCGCACTCCTGAAACAGCTCAACCTCGGCCAGCTTCAAAGCATGGAAGGCTGCTCCGGCGGTATTGAGAACACCAATTATTTCGTCACCACCGACCAGGGCGCGCATGTGCTCACCCTGTTCGAGCGCCTCACCGCCACCCAGTTGCCCTTTTACCTTCGCCTGATGAAGCACCTGGCCGTGCACGGCATCCCCGTGCCGGACCCAGCGACAGACCCCAAGGGTGAGCTGATGTATGGGGTCAAAGGCAAACCTGCGACGGTAGTGAACCGCCTCAAAGGAAAAAGCGAGCTAGCGCCTACCGCCACCCATTGCGCCGCGGTAGGTCGCATGCTGGCCAAAATGCATTTAGCGGGCCGTGACTTTGACATGCACCAGCCCAACCTGCGCGGGCTGGATTGGTGGAACGAGACGGTGCCGGTCATCCTGCCGTTTCTGGATGGAGCCCAAACCACCCTGATCAACAGCG
>JANOLC010000489.1:0-3719 GCA_031419575.1 Burkholderiales bacterium
AAGCGTTCCGCTGCTCCGCATGTTTTGGTGGCTCGCATCACCTCGATGTCTTCCAAATCCAAGGTGCTCATGAAGAGGTTTCGATGATTGGAGTGCTTATCCGGTACTGTTGGAAGATTTTCCAGCACCGCAGTTGCGGGCCTACCCGAAATACACGGTCGCCGCCGAAAAATTCCATACGGTGTGTCTGCTGGGGCTGGCCAACACTCGGATGAAGGATTATTTCGATTTGTGGGTGCTACTGGATGACCCCACGCTGGAACTGACTGAAGTGCGCCGTGCCATTGAAGCAACTTTTGAGCGCCGCAAGATGCCCATGCCGACCACGGTGCTCGTCGGGTTTACAGACGCCTTTGCAGGAGATGTAACCAAGCAAACTCAGTGGAAGGCATTTCTTAAAAAGAACCAACTTGATCCTATCGCGCTGGCCGATGTGGTGAATAAATTGCGCGGAAGGTTTCATGACGTCGGAGTCATCTGAGCTCGCAAGGCAGGGAGCGGTGTGTTGGATCTGCCGACTAAACGCAACATTCTCAGTCGACCCCAGCCGGACCAACCAGGGCCTTTGTCGACGTTGACAGGCAGACTCTTCGAAGGCCTCGATATCGACCTGTCGGTAGAGGACGCGGCCGGGGAGTTTTAGAAACATCGGGCCAATGCCCTCGCTGCGCCAGCGCTCAAGACTAGCCTCACTGAGGCTCCAACGGGCTGCCAGTTGTTTTTGTCCTAGGTGTTTCGTGTCCACGGATTTCCTTGTGAATGAGTTGGTGAAACTCCATGAAGGCATGTTTTCGTTACAAAGCCAAGTGGTGAAATAAATGCGGACGGCGGTTCAAGTGTGAAATGCGGATTCGAACTGGGGTCCACATCTTTCGACCTATGCGACCTATGCGACCATCGGCCTCTGATTGACTGCCAGTCAAATTGGAATTTTCCGCAACTGTTCGACGCAGCTATTGGGAGCAAAAAGGAGCCCAGTTCGCTGGGTTTGACAGGGGGCGCGGCCCCACCACCAAAAACCCATTAAAGGCTGCTAACTCACAAAAGTTGGCAGCCTTTTTCTTTTAAATGCTTGCATCCTACTTCTTGATCACCTGAGTGTTTTGCCGGGGTATTCCAAAAAAACTGACAAATTTGACGGGGTAGTTCAGAATTGACTTATGAATCAGAGTGCCGCTAGATCTGATTCCCCCATTTCAACAACTCAGGAAATATCCTATGACCAACCGTCGCGAATTCATCATCCAAATCAGCGTTGCTGGTGCTGCTTTAGCGGCTAATCAAGTCGTGGCTCAAGCAGCCATGGTCGCAGAAACCGATCCTGCTGCAGCTGGTTTGGGCTACAAGGCTGACACCACCAAAGTAGATGCCAAGAAATACCCCAAGCACGCTGCCACCCAGTTGTGCAATAACTGCGCGCTGTACCAAGGCAAGGTGGCGGATGCCGCAGGCGGCTGCCCTCTGTTTGCTGGCAAACAAGTCGCTGGTAAGGGCTGGTGCAGCGCCTGGGCCAAAAAGGGCTGATCCGACGATATTGATCGATTTGACACTTTCTAGGCCCGTGCTGCCACCAGCGTGAATCTTTCAGCATGGTCAGGGCACATGGGGCTATGAGCTACAGCGTCGTCTGGTTCAAACGCGATTTACGCGTTCATGACCACACGGCGCTTTTTCATGCCGCTCGCTCTAGGCCGGTGCTGTGTCTTTATGTGATTGAGTCCAGCCTGTGGGCAGCATCTGACGCGTCTCGCCAGCACTATCAGTTCCTGATCGAGAGCCTGCGTGACCTTTACGCCCAACTGCGGCAAAAAGGCGGCAGGCTGTGGGTCGTGACAGGTGATGTGGATGCCGTGCTTGAGCGGCTGCATTCTTTGGCCCCATTCGCAGCGCTGTATTCCCACGAAGAAACTGGCAATGGCTTGACTTACCAACGTGACCTGGCGGTGGCCCGCTGGTGCCGTCAGCATGACATACCGTGGCACGAATTTGCGCAATTTGGAGTGACCCGACGTCTCAAGAGCCGCGATGACTGGAAAGGGTTATGGGACGCGCACGTTAAATCTCCCCAGTTCGATTTGTCGGCTGACCAACCCCTGATGTGGACAACGCTGCCATGGCACGAACCTGCCATTCCTACGGCGCTTGAATTGGGCCTCAATCAGGCAGATGTACCGCTGCGTCAAAAGGGGGGCCGCAAGGCCGGGCTGGCGGTGTTGAACAGTTTTTTGACCACGCGCAGCGGGCACTACCGGGGTGGTATTTCTTCGCCGCTGTCTGCCCCTACGGCCTGCTCAAGAATTTCACCCTTTCTGGCACTGGGCTGCCTCAGTCTGCGCGAGGTGGTGCAGGCGACCCGCCAGCAGATGGTCAACTTGCCCGATGCCGCCAGCCGCCACAAACAAGGGCTGGTTGCGTTCATCAGCCGCTTGTACTGGCACTGCCATTTCATCCAGAAGCTGGAGAGCGAGCCCGCGCTGGAATACCAAAACGTGCACCGCGGCTATGACGGCCTGCGCGAAGGCGACTGGAACCCGGCGCACTTTGACGCGTTGGTGGCTGGTCGCACGGGCTGGCCGTTGGTGGATGCCTGCGTGGCTATGCTACGTGAGACGGGCTGGATCAACTTCAGAATGCGGGCGATGCTGGTATCGGTCGCCGCTTACCCGCTGTGGCTGCATTGGCGGCCTGTGGGCTTGTGGCTGGCCCAGCAGTTTTTGGACTACGAGCCCGGCATTCACTGGAGCCAGATGCAAATGCAGTCAGGCACCACGGGCATCAACACCACGCGCATTTACAACCCCATCAAGCAGGCGATGGACCATGACCCGAATGGTGATTTTGTACGGCACTGGTTGCCCGCCATGCGCCGTGTGCCCGATGCCTGGCTGTTTGAGCCCTGGCGTATGCCGCCTGATTTGCAAGAGAAATATGGCGTGCGCGTGGGCCTCGACATTCCCCTGCCGTTGGTGGATTTGCAGACCGCTACGCGTGAGGCCAAGCAACGCATGTATGCACTGCGGGCACAGCCCACTGTGCAGGCTGGCAAAGCGGCGATTGTTGAAAAACATGGCTCACGCAAGATGCCGGGTGCGGCAAAAAGTCGCAGAAAGACCCGCAACCCTGAAGGCCAGGACGCATCGCGACAATTCAACACAGCTCAGCTAGGGCTTGATTTTTAATTTCAGAAATAACGTCCACTCATGCGCATGCGCAAAAAATCAGAGTTATCCACCAAAGTGTGCCAACAATGCGCCCGCCCCTTCACTTGGCGCAAGAAGTGGGAGAAAGTGTGGGACGAGGTCAAATATTGCTCGGACCGCTGCCGCAGCCAAAAATCATCCGGGCTAGCCGCTCCGGTAACCCTAATCTCATGACCACCACCCTGCGACTTATCCTGGGCGACCAGCTCAACCCCCTGCACAGCTGGTTCACAATGCCCCGCGCTGATGCAGTCTACGTGCTGATGGAGGTGCGCCAGGAAACCGGCTACGTGCTGCACCACGCGCAAAAAATAATCGCGATTTTTGCGGCCATGCGTGACTTCGCCCGACAACTGCGTGCGGCCGGCCACCGCGTGCATTACCTGGCCATTGATGACGCCATGAACCAGCCGTCAATGACCGCTAACCTGGCCGCGCTGATCTCGCACTACCAGGCCACGCACTTTGAGTATCAAGACCCGGACGAGCATCGCCTGGACGCGCAACTGGCTGAGTTCG
>JANOLC010000490.1:0-10208 GCA_031419575.1 Burkholderiales bacterium
TAATTGCTGATCAACATCGGCAATGACCTTTACTTGGAGGGTAATCGCCTGCCGCAGACGCTCCATAAACTGATAGTGGTGGCGCATCAACTCGGTGTTGGTGCCCGCTTGGGCCGTCAAGGTCCACCTCATTTCAGTGTCATCGGCATACCGCTCCAATTGATCCATTTGATCCTGTGCAAAAAAGCGATTTCGTTGCACCCGGACAAAACTGTGTTGAACCTGATCACGTTTGCGCTTGGCAAGCTCAATGGCCAAAGCAACGCTTTTTAGCGCAGACATGCCACCAACCTATTCACGTCGGAGGTCATTGCATCGCTCCAGTCGGACTGACAGATGCCAACATGCCGCGCAGGCTTGCCTCAAGGGAGGCCGACACAAACATGTCCTGCTGCAAGAACTGCGTCATTTCATCGTGCTGGCCGATGGCTTCGTCCAGGGCGGCGTCGGAGCCGCTGACATAGGCTCCAATTTGAATCAGATCCCTACCCCGCTCGTAACAGGAATTTATGGCTCGAAAACGCCGGGCCTGCTCGAAGTGCTCCCTCGACACCACGTTGTGCATTACCCGCGAAGCCGACTGCTCAACGACAATCGCAGGGAAATGCCCCGACTCAGCCAATGAGCGAGACAACACAATATGTCCATCCAGCACGGCGCGGGCCGCATCGGCAATTGGGTCTTGCTGGTCATCGCCCTCTGACAGCACCGTATAAAACGCGGTGATCGAACCCACACCATGAAGACCATTGCCACTTCGTTCCACCAGTTGAGGCAATTTGGCAAAACACGACGGAGGGTAACCTTTCGTAGCGGGAGGTTCGCCCAAGGCCAGTGCAATTTCACGCTGAGCCATGGCATAACGGGTTAGCGAATCCATGAGCAGCAACACATGCTGCCCCTTGTCACGAAAACTCTCTGCAATAGCGGTGGCGTAGGAGGCCCCTTGCATTCGCAGCAAAGGCGGGGCATCGGCAGGTGCAGCCACTACAACCGCTCTGGCGCGGCCCTCCTCACCCAAAATATCTTCAATGAATTCTTTGACTTCCCGGCCACGCTCTCCAATCAAGCCGACCACAATCACGTCCGCCTTTGTGTAGCGCGCCATCATGCCCAACAAAACACTCTTGCCCACGCCAGAGCCAGAGAACAGGCCAATCCGCTGACCTCTACCCACCGTCAAAAGTGCATTGATCGCCCGGACACCGGTATCTAACGGCTCACGAATCGGCGCCCTATCCATAGCGTTGATGTAGGTGCGGTCCAATGGCAACGAGGTCACACCCACAATCGGGCCCATACGATCCATGGGTGCGCCGTGTGCATCCACCACGCGGCCCAGGAGCCCATCACCGAGCGGCAACCTGAGTAAGCCTGCGCCCAAAGGCTTGCCCACAGGCGCAGGGGCCGCAATCCGGGGAATCGCTACATAAGCCGCTGACGGGGTCACACTGGCACCACTGGTCAGGCCATGCACATCTCCGGCCGGCATCAAGTAGGCCCGGTCATTGGAGAATCCAACCACCTCCGCCAGTACCGGCGCCTGATCGCTCAACGACACCGTGCATTGCGAACCCACCGGCACCCTGATGCCGACGGCCTCTAGTACCAAACCGGTTAGCCGTGTCAACGTCCCCCTCACTTCCAACGAGCTTCCTTGTCGGACGCTGCGGGTGGCACCCTCTAAAAAACCGCCCCACAAAGCAGGGGGTTCAATCGACATGGCCGGGCTCATTCCAAGACAACTCAAGACCCAAATTAGCGACCGCTCTCGTCCATCGCTTTTGAAGCGTTCCATCAATGACCGTGCCACCAGCCTCCACCAAACAGCCGCCACGCTCGACAATTGGGTCTGGCAGAAGCGTCAGCGACAGAGTGGCAAACTCGGCGGCCAGAGCGCCTTGCAGTACGTCCAAATCAATGGGGTTCAGCCGAACAGTTGCGCCTTTACTTTCGCCAATCAACAGGCCCAAGGCCTCCCGGATCACGGGCTGCAATACATTGGGATTGATCGACAACTCTTGACGCAATATTTGGCGCGACAGCTCACAGGCCAGTTCCAGTACCCCTTGGGCGATTGTTTGTTGCGCGTCATCCAGCTGACGTTGAGCCGACTCAAACAGGGCGGCAAAACCCTTCGCGGCATCGTCACCTTGGTTTTTGATGAAGTCATTGATCGTGTTTTGCGCTTCCAAAGCGGCATGCGCGCGACCTTGTTTAAACCCGTCTGCAAAACCATCCTGTCGCGCCACTTCGGCTCTGGCTCGCTCGGCCACCTCGTCGCGTACCTTGACTTGGCGTGCCAGCAACAGCGATGCGGTGTCAACCGCCCCAAAATCCCATGGGGCCGCGTTTTCAATGTCTTCGTCTGCGATAAAACGGGAGGACTCTCTCATGCCTACACCATCGCGTCGTCACCGCCGCCGCCTAGAACGATGGTTCCCTCGTCCGCCAAGCGACGCACGACTTTCAAAATTTCTTTCTGCTGCGCTTCAACTTCAGACAAACGCATGGGGCCGCGCGTTTCCAAGTCCTCGCGCAATGCCTCTGCCGCACGCGAAGACATATTGGACAAAAACTTTTCTTTGAGCTCGGGTTGTGCGCCTTTGAGCGCGACGATAAGGGACTCTGACGCAACCTCTTTAAGTACCATCTGAAACGCTTTACCGTCCAGCTTGTTCAAGTCATCAAACACAAACATCTTGTCCATGATTTTCTGAGCCAGCTCAGGGTCATGGTTACGGATGGACTCGATCACCGTACCTTCAAGGTTGGTCCCCATCAAATTGATCATCTCCGCCGCCGTTTTCACGCCACCCAGCGATGATTTTCTGACTTTATCACCACCAGCCAACACGTTGAACAGCACCTCATTCAGGTCCTTCAGCGCAGCGGGCTGAATGCCCTCCATGGTGGCGATACGCAGCATGACTTCATTGCGTTGGCGCTCAGTCAAGTTCTTCAAAACATCAGCCGCATGGTCATAGTCAAGGTGCACCAAAATGGCCGCCACGATCTGGGGGTGCTCGTTGCGCAGGAGCTCAGCCACTGACAAAGGGTCCATCCACTTCAGACTCTCGATACCAGAAACATCGCCGCCCTGCAAAATCCGGTCAATCAACAGTGCCGCCTTGTCGTCGCCCAACGCGCGCTTCAGAACAGAGCGGACGTAGTCGCCCGAGTCAGACACCAGCAGACTTTGCGATGCGGCCACACCCGTGAACTTGCCAACGACGTCATCCACCAGCTCTCGTGAAATAGCCTTGGTCTTGGCAATCGCCTCGCCCAACTTTTGCACCTCTTTGGGTGACAGGTGCTTGAACACCTCTGCCGCCTCGGCCTCGCCCAACGACATCATCAGGACGGCGGCATTTTGAAGTCCATCTTCAAGTGACATGATTGATATTTCCTGCGTTGAGACCGGTCAAGCGGCCGACTCGCCATTCATCCAAGTCTTGACGATACCGGCTACAGCGGCGGGATTGTCACGCGTCAGCTTGCGAGCATCTTCAAGTGCCAATTCACCCGGTGTTGGACCCGTTGGCTCCAGCTTTCTGGATGGCCCACCCAACAGAGGGCGCTCAGGCTGGTCAGACACAATTGCATCGACTTGCACCTCCCGCACTTCAGTCACCGTGACGGGCTGGGCCAAGGTTTTCAATGCGGGGCGGATCGCCCCCATCAGCACCAAGGCACCAAACAAAAGGGTTCCGATAGGCCAGGCAAAGCTTTTTGCCAAGTCCTGCGCCTCAGGCGACTTCCACAAAGCCACTTCAGTGTTCAGAACCGGTTCGATGGCAAAGGGCGCATTCATCAGGTTGACAGAGTCACCCCGGTCCTTGTTGAAACCAATTGTCTCGCGCACCAACGCTGTCATTTTTTCGACTTGTTGATCCGTCAGTGGCGTCACAGTGGTCTTGCCTTTTTCGTCCGTCTTGGTTTGATGGTTAATCACCACGGCGGCGCTGACCCGCTTTACCAACCCGGTTCCCCCCCTCACCACCCGCACTGTTTTGTCCACCTCATAGTTGATGATGGACTCACGCTTAGACCCACCGGATGTTGCGGCCGATGCTCCGTTGGCATTCCCGGCTGCCGCCAGGGTTTGCGGTACACCATTGATTGGCGTCGTCGAACCTGCGGGCGGTTGATTGCTGGTGGCACCCGGCACGCCGGGAGTACCGACATTGCTTGCACTGCCGTTATTGCTTTCAACCGTTTGCTGGCTACGAACCGCAGTTGAGTCAGGTGCCTGGTTGGGCTTGTGGGACTCGGAGGTCGATTCCGTTTGCGAAAAATCCACCTCGGCGGTCACTTGTGCCTTCACATTTTGCCGTCCGACCACCGGCTCCAAAATGTCAAGAATGCGGCGGCTGTAGACCTGCTCTAACTGTTGCACATATTGCAATTGCTGGGCGTCACCACCACCGGCTACACCGTTTGCCCCCTCGGGCAGCGCAGACAACAGCTTGCCCGTATCGTCCAAAACTGTCACAGCGGTCGGGTTCATCTCGGGAACGCTAGACGCTACCAAATGGATGATGCCCGCCAATTGCGAGCGGTCCAGCGTGCGCCCTGAATTCAAGCTCAACATCACAGAGGCAGACGGTTTTTGTTGTTCGCGGAAGAACCCGTTTTGATTGGGCAGGGCCAAATGCACCCGCGCACTTTGCACAGACGACAATGCTTGGATGGACCGGGTCAACTCCCCCTCCAACCCCCGTTGAAAGGTGAGTCGCTCCTGAAACTGGGTCATACCAAACCGGTTGGACTCCATCATCTCAAAGCCCGACACGGACCCCTTGGGCAAACCCAGTGATGCCAGCCGCAACCGGGTGTCATGCACCTTGTCGGCGGGCACCAAAATAGCCCCGCCACCGTCCCCATGTTTGTAGGGCACGTTCATTTGGGTGAGCTGGGCAACGATGGCCCCGCCGTCTTTGTCAGCCAAGTTGGCATACAAAACGCGCCATTCCGCTTGGCGCCCCATAACGATGCCAATGATGCCAATCAATACAAAAAGCGCGACCCCAACCGCCAGACGCAGTTTTTGCGCCTGACTTAGTGCATTGACGCGCTGCGACAGGGTGGCATTGACTGGGACGGTGGCAACTGCAGACATGGGGCGATTCCGTTACAACGTGGCGCAGGATGGCTCCACGGGTGAAACAGATTATTCGAGGGCTGATCCAAAACATGAGGGCGATAAGCCCCTGTTTTACCCATCATTTCAAAATAATATTGATACTTTGCCCCGATAGCATAGCCTTGCCCTCAATTTTTTAGGGAAGGTCACTATGGAACTTCGTCTCTCACCCACCACCATGCCCAGCGTTGGCCGGGTCGGCATGCCTGCGCGCTCTGGCGCTGCACAGGCGACTGGCGCAACAGGCGGCTTCTCTAGTGCGCTACAAAGTGCACTGAACTCTGTGAGCGCGTCTCAAAACGAGTCAAGCCGCTTGCAGCGAGAAGTTCAAATGGAGAACCCTGCGGTCAGCCTTGAGCAAACCATGGTGGCCATCCAAAAAGCTCAGATCGGATTTCAAGCTACCTTGCACGTCAGAAATCGGATGGTCCAAGCCTACTCCGACATCATGAACATGCAGGTCTAGTGCAGCAACTGTGGGATACCGTCAAACCGGTGCTCGCAATGGGCAAGCCACGGTTCAGCCAGGTACCTGATTTGCGCATCGTTGTTCAAGATGCGTTGCATGATGCGGGTTTTTTCACTGCGTAACTCGGGTGATAGCTCTTCGCTGCGGGCCTTCTCTCTAAGCTGCTCAATCAGTACGGCACACGCACCCTCAAAACCGACAACTTCGTCCCAGTCTTCAACTTTGGCGGCCGCCAGCATTTTGAGACTGCTGTCTTCAATGGCCCGGTAGTATTCGATCAGTTGCTGAGACATCATTGAACTCCCGTCATCCGTTGGTTTGCCACAGGGGTTGCTGCAATTTGCTTCCAGGCATCGGCAATGGTTTCTATCAGGCCAATCACTTCAGACAACTTGCCCTGGTCATTCTTGAGGTTAGCCATGGTTAATGCCCGCACGCTGTAACCGTAAACGCCACGCAGGTTGACGGACACCTCGCCACCTTCGACTTGATTCAGACTGGCAATCAAGCCCTCTTGCAAAATTCGCACCGACTTGCCAATTTCACGCCCTTTAATTTCAATATCACCCCGCCCCATTGCGGCCTTGGCGCAGGACAAAGACTGTAGCAACGCGTCGAACAGCAACTTGACCAACTGGTGCGGGTTGGCGCCTTCAACACTGGTCTCGACACCGACACGCTTGTAGGCAGAGGCTGCACGCATACTGACTGGTGTGAACATTTTGCGATCCCTTTAACTTGTTGATTTATTTATCGGCAAATGCCGAAGGAAATCAACCCAATTTAATGAAATCTGCCACATTTTTTCAAGCAATGAGTGCTACTAAAAGTAGAGCATACTATTGAATATTAACGAGGACTAGAGCACTAAAATCCTTGAAAAAGTGCGCTGACATCACCGGCTGACTTTGTTCCACTGCGCAACCTGTTGCGTGATGTAGGTGTTCAAAGCGGTCAAGTTCGCCATCCGGGCATCCAAGGTGCTGTAGGTCTTTTTGAGGCGCGCCGTCACCACCGTGATGCGTGCGTTCACCTTGTCTTGCTCTTTGGTATTGCGCGCTACAGCAACGTCCAGAGAATCGGTCTTGGTGCTCACCATGCCATCGGTCGCCAGCAGTCCGCGTGAAAACTCCTTCATTTTCAAAGCAAAACCATTGGTCAACACGTTGCCGTTGTCAGACTTGAACAGCTTTTTGAGGTTGTCCAGATCAGAGAACGCTGTTGTCAATTTACTGTTGTTGACTTTCAAAGCGCCGCCCGCTTGAAGCTCCAGTCCGACATCACTCAGGCGCGAAAAGGTAGCGCCACTGCTGGTAGAGCCCAACAAGGCAACCAAGGCGTTTTTCAGGCCAATGGCCGTTGAGTCACCCTGAAAAATACCCGCAGTTTTAGTCGCAGAATCGTATTTGGTGGATTCGGACAACGTCGTATTCAACGCGTTATAGGCAGCGACAAAGTCGTCAATGTTCTTTTTGATGGCCGCCTGGTCAACCGTGATCTGAATCGTGAGGTCTGACGTGGTCACCGTGGATAACTGCAAGCTCAGGCCAGAAACTGCGCCTGTCAAAGTGTTGGACGCAGACGAGATCGCAATGCTGTTGACGGTGGCCAGCGCATTTTGGGCCTTTGTGTAGCTATTCACCGCCATGCCATAGGCTGGCGTAGTTCCCAGGTCGAAGGCCAGGCGGGACAGGCCGGTGTTGTTGACATCATCCGTATCGCTGTCTCCGGTGACCTTGATGCGAAAACCAGATGCCTCACCCGTGGCGTTGGACCGAATCACCAGTCGCTGGCCCGTCGTGTCTGTCACGATATCGGCGGTAACACCCGCCCCGGCATCGTTGATGGCTTGGGCGATATTGGCCAGGGCATCCTCACCAGCGCCGACCGTGACGGTTACCGTCTTGGTGGGGGTACCAAAAACGGGCGGCACCAGAGGTGTGGAGACCGTGCCGTAGTCCCATGTGCCCAAATCGATGGTCAGTGTGCCGGTTCCAACCGCCGCCCCTGCGCCAATCACTGCAGATGACGCTGTCTGGGCTTTGGCCAACTGGCTCACCGACACGCTGAACGATGTGGCTGCGGCCGACCCCGTCACCGTGCCTGACACGGCGCTGCTGTTGGACGAAGTGACGTTGGACGTGTTCCAGGAGCTGTCCAGCGTGAGCTTGAAGGCGGCATCCGACAAGGCCGACACCTGGGATTTGATCGTCCCCATCGTGGTCAGCTTGGTCTGGATGGCAGTGGCTTGGGTCTCCAGCTTGGTCAGGGGGATTTTCTCTAGCGCGACCAACTGGGAAATAATGTTGGGGACGTCCAGTCCACTGCCGATACCGGTTGACGAAATAGCCATAAAACCTCCTGATCAATTTGCGTGCCAGAAAACCAAATGGCGGCGACAGAAAAATCCGTCGCCGCCTAGGCAATCAGCGCAGTCTAGCGCGACTGCCTTGAATCAGTCCCCTGAAAAGCTTACTTTAAGAGGGCCAATACACCTTGCGGCAACTGGTTGGCCTGCGCCACCATCGCCGTACCCGCCTGTTGCAGAATCTGCGTGCGGGACAAGTTGGCCGTTTCTTTTGCAAAGTCGGCATCCACAATTCGTCCACGAGCTGCCGACAAGTTCTCAACGCTAATCTCAATGTTGCCAACCGCACTCTCGAAGCGGCTTTGCAGCGCACCCAGATCAGCACGTGCGCTGTTCACTTGGTCAATGGCCGAATCAATCTTCAACAAAGCCACCCAAGCATTGGACTGTGTGTCGACGGTCAGCGTGTCAATACCTAGCGAGTCGGTTGATGTTGTCGTTGCGGAAATTGCTGATCCGCCATTCGCAGCCGCGCCCACGGTGGTTGCCGCGTAACCGAAGTTCGTGGCGGTGAAACCAGACAAAGTGACCGTGGCAGCATCGCCGTTCGAGTCAATTTTGGAAGATTGCAAGTTGATGGTGAACTTGCCCGAGGCAGCGTCCTTGGTCAGGAAGGCGGTGACGCCGGTATCAGCAGTTTTGCCGTTGATGGCCTCAACCAACTGACCAAGGCGCTCAGAACCCGTGCTAGCAGCCTTGATCGTACCCAAATCAATTTTGGCCGTACCACCAGTGACCGATATGTTCAGAGTCGACGAATCGGTGATCGCGGCCAAATCGGTACCAGAGATGCTCGCGGCGTCGATTCCAGTCTTGTTGTCGTAGGCGTACACGACATCAGAGAGGCCAGCAGAAGTAGAGTTCACCAAGCCACCCACTGTGATGTTGTCCCCAGCGTTGGCACCCACTTGAAATACGGCACCAGCAAACGAGCCATCCAGAACCTGGCGACCGTTAAACGAGGTTTGCTTGGCAACCCGGTCAATCTCATTGGTCAACTGCTTCACCTCAGCTTGCAGCGCTTTGCGGTCTGCGGAACTGTTGGTGGCATTGCTGGACTGAACAGCCAACTCACGCATACGTTGCAACAAGTCACCCACCTTGCCCAAGGCACCCTCAGCCGTTTGCGCCAGAGAGATACCGTCATTGGAATTGCGCGCACCGACAGTCAAGCCTTTGACCTGGGTCTGAAAGCGTTCGGCGATAGCCAAGCCAGCGGCATCGTCTTTGGCGCTATTCACACGCAAACCTGAAGAAATCCGCTGAATGGAGGTTGAAAGGGAACTGGCCGACATACCCAGATTGCGTTGGGCGGTGAGCGAGTTGACATTGGTGTTAATCGTGGCAGCCATTTGGAAACTCCTAAAAAGTGTTTGTCATTAGACGAACCCTTGTGTGGCCCGTTGAATATGTTTTCGGGTGCTGGCCGGATAACTTTAGGCCTGGAATTCGAATAACCGGGTTTTTGAGGGTTTGAACGCTGGATAAGCCCCTCTTTACAGCCGCTTATCGCACTTAAGTATTTATCGACATTCCTGACAATTTGTTCACGGCTAATGGTGGTTAGCCAGCTGAGTTGAATCAAAAGCGACTCTGGCCAACCTTCAATTTTTTTACAGGAGCTCCCAAATGGCTGCCACGATCAATACAAACGTCAACTCGCTGAATGCACAGCGCAACCTGGGTATGTCTGCCAGCTCGCTGGCCACGTCCATGCAGCGGATCTCGTCGGGTTTGCGCGTCAACAGTGCCAAAGACGATGCGGCCGGCTTGGCCATCTCTGAGCGCATGAACACGCAGATTCGAGGTCAAACCGTTGGGGCCCGCAATGCCAATGACGGCATTTCTTTAGCGCAAACCGCGGAGGGTGCCTTGGGCAAAGTGGGTGACATGCTTCAGCGAATGCGCGAACTGGCAGTGCAGGCCAGTAACGCCACCAACAGCATCGCAGACCGCAAAGCGCTGCAATCAGAGGTGAAGCAACTGGCCGATGAAATTGACCGGGTCGCCAAACAGACCTCGTTCAACGGCCAGAAAATTTTAGATGGCACGTTCGCTGGTGCAGTCTTCCAGGTGGGTGCAAACTCTGGCGATGTGGCGGCACTGGGCTCGTTGGCCAACACAACGACCAAGGGGCTGGCCGACGTGGTCTATGCCTATGACCACGTCACAGGCATAGACGCGACCGCAATTTCGGGCACGGATCTCTCCGCCATTACTGATGC
>JANOLC010000491.1:0-5426 GCA_031419575.1 Burkholderiales bacterium
ATTTGAGGCCGAGGACATCAGTACCCGCGACCAGACCCTCCATGACATTGAGCGGCTGGCCCGGCGAACCAAGCACAGTGAAGTAGCCGTGGCCCAAGCGCTGCTCAGCCTCATGCCGTCAAGCCACAGCCAAAAATCTGACCAACCGCATGAAAGACGCATTGGCGACCACGACCCCATCGAGGCAGTGGCCAGCTACTGGCTGAACGGAGACGGCCTGCCGGATCTGTTACAGGCTGTAGGCCTGCCTGCACGCATGGCTTTCCCGTGGCGGCAAGAGTTCAAGCGCATGATGCTGCCGGCCTATTTAACCGCTGTGGTGTTTGGTACGCTGAGTCTGGTGATCTGGCTGCTACCTGATGCGGCACTGGACCAAACACTGCCCACCTTCTTCACACCCGTTTGGTTGATGGTGTTGGGTATTGTGTTGATGCTGTTCCCGGCCAGCGAAACCGCCGTGGCCGTCATTCACCGGGTGATCAGCGAGTCGGTAAAGCACAAGCACCTGCCACGCCTGGCACTGGGTTTGGGCATTCCGCCCGAGCACCGCGTGATGGTGGTCATGCCGACCATGTTGACCAGTGCCAAGTCGGCCCCAGCGCTGGCCCACCGGCTGCTGCTGCATTACCTGGCCAACCCAGAACCGCAAGCGCAGTTTGCCCTGCTGACCGACTGGGCTGACGCCGATACCGAGCACGTGGACAACGACAGCACGCTGCTGGCCAGCGCGGTGGCAGAAATTCAGGCACTCAACGCCCGCTATCCACAGCCAGGTGCAACACCCCGCTTCATCTTGCTCCACCGCCAGCGGCACTTTAGCCCCACCGAGCAGGCTTGGATTGGCTGGGAACGCAAACGCGGCAAGCTGGAGCTGCTGATCTCCGCCTTGGCGACCGGTACTGGTACTGGTACTAATGCTGGTACTGATTTTTTGAGTCTGGGCGAGTCATCCCGCATAGCGCCCCACACGCGCTATGTGTTGACGCTGGACAGCGATACCCAGCTACCCCCTGGGCGTTTGCGCGAGTTGGTGGGCGTGGCCGCACACCCCAGCAACCAACCCCAGCTCGATGCCACGGGCCGCACCGTGGTCCGTGGCTATGGCATTTTGCAACCGCGCATCGTCACGCCCCTGCCAGCGGCCAAAGAGTTCACGCTATTTCACTGGCTGTTTGCCGGGCATTGTGGTGTGGACCCGTACAGTGCCGCCACGTCAGAGGTCTATCAGGATGTGTTCGGTGAAGGCAGCTTCACCGGCAAAGGGCTGCTCAATGTGCAGGCCTTGCACGCCGTGTTGTGTGGCCGCCTGCCGCAAGGGCAGGTTCTGAGCCACGACCTTCTGGAAGGGTCACTGGCCCGCTGTGCGGCGGTGACCGATATCACGCTGATTGAGGACTCGCCATCTCACGCGGACGTGGCCGCCTCCCGAGTGCACCGCTGGACGCGGGGCGATTGGCAACTGCTGCC
Source organism: Burkholderiales bacterium (assembly GCA_031419575.1). Taxonomy (GTDB): domain Bacteria; phylum Pseudomonadota; class Gammaproteobacteria; order Burkholderiales; family Burkholderiaceae_C; genus JANYCG01. Next base: position 1,468 of record JANOLC010000491.1, read on the forward strand.
GTTTTTGCTCCACCCCGCGCGCTACCCCATGCGCCTGATCAACCGCTGGAAGATGCTGGACAACCTTCGCCGCTCCTTGGTAGCCCCGATGTCGCTGGCGCTGATGCTGTTGACATTGGCAGGGTATGTGATGTCGCCGTGGACGGCGCTGGGTTTGATCGTGGCCGCCTTCTCGGCCGGGCCCCTCATGGGTGCCGTGGTCGGCTTTGCGCCCAGCCGTGACGACCTGGCCAAGCTCAACTTTTACCGCCAGGCGGGCATTGACCTGGCGCGTGTACTGTGGGGAGGCTTATGGCACGTGACACAACTGCTGCAACAGGCCATCATGGCAATGGACGCTATCGGCCGGGCGCTGCACCGCATGGGGGTCAGCCATCGCAACCTGCTGCAATGGACCACGGCTGAGTCCGCCCAGGCCCAGGCCTCCAACGGCCTGCGCGCCACATGGCGACGCCACCGCCGGCTGACCGGCATCGCCCTGGCGGCGTGGCTGGCTTTGCTACTGTGGCCCACGCCGGCGCCAGCCATGGCGTCAGGCTTGTGCTTGCTGTGGGCCGCGTCACCTTTGTGGACCTGGTGGGTTAGCCGGCCATCACGAGCGGCTGAAGACATAGCCCTGGACCCAGAAGACCGGGCTTATCTGGAAGGCATTGCGCGCGACACCTGGCGCTACTTTGAGCGCTGTGTGGTGGCCGACGACAAGTTCCTGCCGCCTGACAACTTGCAAGTGCTGCCTCACGATATGGTGGCGCACCGCACCTCGCCCACCAACATTGGCCTGTACCTGCTGAGCGCCACCTGCGCGCGCCAATTCGGCTGGATTGGCACGCAGGAGTTGCTGACGCGGCTGGAGGCCACTGTGGTCAGCATGGGCACACTGCAACGCCACCGCGGCCACTTCTTGAACTGGTATGACACCCAGACGGGTGAACCTTTGCTACCCATGTATGTGTCCACCGTGGACAGTGGCAACCTCTGCGGTCATCTGCTGGCGGTTGCCCAGGCTTGCCGTGAGTTATCGGCGGCACCTGATTCGGACAAAGTCGTGCCAGATTCCAAAGACGCTTTGGTCGCAGGTCGGCTTTTGACTCTGGCACAAACCTGTGAACGCATAGCGGGCGAGGCCGACTTCAGCTTTCTGTACCACGCCAAGCGCCATCTGCTGCACATTGGCTACCGCGTGGCGGAGCAACAACTGGATGCGAGTTTTTACGACTTGCTGGCATCCGAGTCCCGCCTGACCAGCCTGTTTGCCATTGCAAAGGGCGATGTGCCGGTGCGGCACTGGTCGGCACTAGGGCGACCCTTTTATGCCGTGGGTGCCAAAGCTGCCTTGCGCTCGTGGTCGGGCTCGATGTTTGAGTATTTGATGCCCACCCTGGTGCTGCACGAGCCCCCCGGTAGCGTTCTGCACCGGGCCTGCCACGCGGCCATCCTGGAGCAGATGGCGTTTGCCAATCCGCTGGCCGTGCCGTGGGGTATTTCCGAATCGGCCTACGCTGCCAGCGACCACACCCTGGCCTACCAGTACGCGCCGCAAGGCGTGCCCCGCCTGGCACTGCGGCGCACCCCAGCCAACGAGCTGGTGGTTGCCCCCTATGCCACGGCACTCGCAGCACAAATCACGCCAGGCGATGCGATTGACAATTTTGAATTGTTGGCATCCCTGGCTGCACGCAAAGACTATGGTTTCATTGAAGCATTGGACTACTCACCGTCACGCCAAACGGGGGACGAGCCCTTCATCCCTGTGGCGACCTTCATGGCGCACCACCAGGGCATGACCATCGTAGCAATTGCCAACGTGCTATTGAACGGCGTGGCGCAGCGCTGGGGTATGGGTAACCCACAGATCGAGGCGGTGAGTTCGCTGCTGCATGAGCGCGCCCCGCGCGAGATCTCAACGCTGCACGAGCCACCCTCCGGTATTGCGCAACAAGTCATGCAGCGCCGACGCCGCTTGCGCCTGTTGCGCGATGTCGTTCCCGGCGCAGCCACGCCCGAACCCACGCACGTCATGAGCAACGGCCGCTACAGCGTCACGGTGCGCGCCAACGGCGCGGGCTGGAGCCGTTGGGGCCAGTTTGGCATCACCCGCTGGCGCGATGACGCGCTGCGTGACAGTTACGGCAGCTTCTTTTATCTGCGTCGGCACAACCAGGCGATGCCGGTGTCCATCACCCAACACCCGGCACCCGATCCGGTGGCTCACTACAAGAGCACCTTTCACGCGGATCGGGTGTGTTTTGACGCCACTTGGCCCGACGTGCAAGTCCACACTACGGTGTGGATCAGCCCTGAGGACGACATCGAATTCCGCAAGGTGGAGATGCACAACCTGAGCGATCGGCCCATGGAGATTGAGCTGATCTCCGCCTTTGACGTAACGCTGACCGACCCGCGTGCCGATGAAGCCCACCCGGCCTTCACCAACCTGTTTGTGCGTGCCCACTGGGACAGCGAGCAGCAGGCCCTGAAGTTTGAGCGCAAGCCACGTTTGCCCAGCGAACCCAGCCTGCAGGCGGTGCACTTTCTGGCGGATACCAACTCACCCGATGAGGTTAAGAGCCAAGGCCAGGCCCAGGTACTGAGCGTGACTTACCAAACCGACCGCCAGCTATGGCTGGGACGCAACCATGCCGCCAGCCAGCCAGTGGCCGAGATGATGCCCTTGCCAACATCGCAGCGCGACAGCACGCTGAACACCGGGCTGGACCCGGTCTGCGCACTGTCCGTGCGGGTTCGCATCGCGGCCAACGGCAAGGTCCAGCTGACCTTTGCCACCGCAGCCTCTGACAGCATGAGCACCCTGCATGCCGTCATCGACAAGTACCACCAGTCCAGCCACATACAACGTGCCTCGCTCATGTCAGCCACGCTGGCGGGCATTCGCCTGCATGCGCTGCGCATCAGCGGTGACAACTTCATTGCGGTCCAGACCTTGACCACGGCCTTGGTGATGAACCTGACGCACGCGCATGCCCGTGTGGTGCGCTTTGAGGGTGCCGCGCTGGAAGTGTGCGACCGTCGGTTGCTGTGGCGTCTGGGTATTTCAGGGGACCGCCCGCTGCTGCTGGTCACAGCGGCTGTTACGCAGGGCTTGGGCTTGCTGCGCTCACTCTCCCAGGCACTGAGACTATGGACCTGGGGAGGCATTCAATGTGACATGGTGGTCATCAACGCTGAGCCCGCTTCTTACCTGATGGAGTTGCACCGCGAAATTGCCGCCCTGCGCGAACGCCATTTGGTGGACAGCAGCGCACAGCCTGGCCCCGCCTCCACCGCGTTTCACCTCCTGCGGGCTGATGAGTTGTCTGGTGACGAGCTCAGCACCTTGCAGAGTCTGGCACGTGTGCAGTTCAACGCCGATGGCCGCCCCCTGACGCATCACGTGCAGGAATGGAGTGAACTGCATGCCAGCGCTGCCGTACAACGGCGCAGCCAGGCCCATACGCAAGTGGCGCTGGCCTCGGGGGGGCGCTCAGCGCCTGCTGTGGCGACCGGGACTTTTAGTACCGACAAGGGCGATTTCACGTTTGACGTGAGTGCCAAATTGCGCCCTCAACGCCCGTGGATCAACGTGTTGGCGAACTCCGGTTTCGGCGCGCAGATTTCAGAGTCCGGTGGTGGCTACACCTGGGCGTTGAACAGCCGCATGAACCAGCTCACCGCCTGGTCCAACGACCCGGTCGCCGACCCACCGTCCGAATGGTTTGTGCTGCAAGACCGCAAGACACTGGAGGCTTGGAGCGTGACCCCCAACGCTTGGGGCAGTGAGTCACTCACTTACCAAGTCACCCACGGCCAGGGCGTGAGCACCATCAGCCACCGCCGGGGTGACCTGGCCGTGACGGTGACGTGGTGCGTGGATGCGCACAGCGCCGTCAAGCAAGTGAGGCTGCACCTGGTCAACCACGGGCCACGCACACAACGCTTGCGCGCCGTGGGCATGGTCGAGT
>JANOLC010000492.1:0-7139 GCA_031419575.1 Burkholderiales bacterium
CCTGGCCGGTTGACTTGGCCCAGCACGGCCACTTGGTTGCCGCGGTTGGCCACCAGCACGATGTTGACTTGAGGCTTCTGAATGAAGCCTCCTTTTTGCAGCGCGTCAGCAATTTTTTGCTCAGCAACTGCAATAGACAACCCACCCAAATCAACCGCACCAATCAGCGGGTAGGTGATGGAGCCGTTTTCTGAAACCCGGGTCTCGATGGTGAGGTCGGGGTTTTGAAACACCTGAATGCGGATGGCATCACCCGCCCCAAGTGGGTAGTCGGGTTTGGCCTGGGCCTGGGCCTGTGCTGTAGAGCCCAGAGCCAGGAACAAAAACGCCAGCAGGGCAGCGACAAACAACGAGGGGCGTTTAAAAAAGCGCTGGTGCATGGTGAATTTCCATAGTAATCAAAGCGTGTGACATTTCGATGAGACAAGCCAATTGCAAGGTTCGGGCCGGGCGGCCTGATGCCGGCCTATTTAAGACCAGCCACGCCTTTTTCGATCACGGATTTGTTGGCGTCAGCGGCCACTGGTGCAGCTACAGGTGCAGGTGCTGCGACAACCGGCGCGGCGGCGGCGCCTGGCTTGGTGAACTCACCCATGTAGGTGACGGTGGTGGCAGCACGCAGCTCTTTGAGTTTGGCGGCAACTGCAACGCCTGCGCGCTGGTTGCCTAAAAACTGCTCAATACGGGGCAGTGCGGCGGCTTCCGGCACGGGGGCTTGCTGCGACGAGGCCACCCGCAGCAGCGTGACGGCTTGGGGCGCCTCAATGACGATGCTTTGGCCGTCTTTAAGGCTATGGATTTTGGCCAGCAACTCCAGAGGAATTTGCTCAGCCGCGCGTTGGGCACTGCCACCACCAAACTTGATGTCTTTGCTTTTCAGAAAAGCGGCAACTTCTTCGATGGGCTTGCTGGCAGCCGAAAAGCCGCGCAGTTGTTCTGTCACACCGGCATTGACCGGCACCACAATTTCCTGCACGTTAAAGACGCGGCGCTCCGAGAAGAGCTGCGGATGCTCAGTGTAGTATTTTTTGACTTCGTCAGCGGTGGGTTTGGGCAGCGCGCTTGCCAGTTGCTGCAGGTAGGCACGGGCCAAAATTTCACGGCGAGCGGCTTCAATTTGCGTGACTACTTCGGGTGAGCGCTGAAGTTTGGCCTCTGTGGCCTGGTCGACGGCGAGCTGCTGGTCAATGAGTTTTTCAAGCACTTCACGACCCATGGCTTTGGCGGCCTCAGGGGTGGCGCCGGCAGTGTTGGAGCGGCTCAGAACCTGATTGATTTGATGGACGGAAATTTCTTCGGAACCGACTTTGGCCGCTACCTGGGTAGCCACTTTTGTGTCGTCACTTTTGCCGCAAGCAGTCAGGCCCAGTACGAGGGCGGTGGCAATCAGGGTGAGGGTAAAACGGTTTTGCAGGGTAGTCATGATGTGGAGCGTTCAGTAAAAAATCAGTAAACAACTTGGGCCGTGAGGGTGAGCATGTTGCTATCAAAATCAAGGTTGGCAGCGGTGGATGCACGGGTGGCATTTTGCAATGCGGCGCTGACAGTTATCTTGGGGTGGGGCTGCCAGTCAAACGACAAGGTGATGTCGCGGGTGTTGTCGCTGCGTGGCAGGCCCACCAAACCCGTGGGCGAGTTGAGGTAGTCAATCGTGGCGGCAGCGTAGCTCACGCGGGCCGTGGCTTTGGGGCTGATTTGCCAAATTGGGCCCAGGGCGAGGCGGTTGGTCTGGCTGTAATTGGTCGTGGTGGTTTGATAGCTTGCAATGTCACGAGACCAGCCCACGGTGAGTGCCGACTTGCCGGTGATAGACCAGGTCACGTTGGCGCTGGTGTTGAGGCCGCTGTAGTCGCGCTGGGCAAAGTTGGGATGCGTGCGTGCGACTTGGGCGGCACTCAGGTCCGCGTTGAAGTGGCCGTCAAACACCCAGCGGGCTTTGAGCTCGTTGTCGATTTGGGTGTACCCGTCATCCAGTAAGGCGGCCCCGTTCAAGGCCCGGTTGACGTACTTGCCCTTGGCGTTTTTGACGGTGTAGGTAAGTGAGCTGCCTGAGCCCATTTGGTAACGCAAAGCCAGGTCAGCGGTTTGGGCAGTGAAGTCACCTTGCGCCACGCTGGGCAGCTGGTTCAATTGGCCTGAGTTTGATAGGCCGCTGAGTACCCGCCAGGCACCGCCCAGATCGTAGACCGCATCCAAGCGGGAGCTGGTGTCGGTGCGCAGATTTTGCTGGCTGGCCCCGACGGAATCGGCAAAGCTGTTTTGGGTTTCTTTACGGTTGCTGGTGATGTTGCCCGCCAAACGCGGGGTCAAACTCCAGCGCCAGGCGGCGGCGTAATTGGTGGCCACAAAGCTCAAGGAACTGAAGTTTTGGTAGGCATAGTTGACCACGCTGGCATCAAACTCAAGCCGCTGCAGGCTGTAGGCTTTGTTGATTGAAACCCCGATGGAGGTGGTCGATATTTTTTCTTCGGCGCTGGACTTACCCAGCACGGCATTGAAGTTGGTGCTGGCAGGCAGTCTGAATAGATTGCTGTCGCTCATCAACGAATAGGCGGCATTAAATTTAAAAGTGTCCCCTGCCTGCGCCAAAACCGATGCTGTAGCAGTGGCCGACAGAATCAACGCCATCAACGGTTTCACCATGCGCGCCAACATTCTCGACATTCTCAATACGCCTTTTGATCTTTAAGAACCAGGCGAATGGTTTTAAGAATGATGTGAATGTCCAGCCGCAGCGACCAGTTGCGCAGATAGTCCAGGTCGTAGTCGATGCGGCCTTTCATTTTGTCCAGGGTGTCAGTCTCGCCCCGGTAGCCGTTGACCTGCGCCCAACCGGTAATACCCGGCTTGACTTTGTGGCGCACCATGTAGCCTTTGATGAGCTTGCGGTACATCTCGTTATGGGCAACGGCGTGCGGGCGGGGACCAACAATGCTCATGCGGCCCTGCAACACGTTGACGAACTGAGGGAGCTCGTCCGCCGATGATCTTCGCAAAAAAGAACCCAGTGGCGTGATGCGCTGGTCATTTTTGGTGGCTTGTTTGATGGTGCCAATGTCTTCGGTAACGGTCATTGATCGAAATTTATAGACCAATATTTGCTCACCATCCAACCCATAGCGGCGTTGTTTGAAGATGACGGGGCCGGGTGACGTGAGTTTGACGGCCAGCGCAATGATGATTAGCAGCGGGGAAATCAAGATGAGGATGAGCGCTGACAAAACCACATCACTCATCCGCTTGAGCACGCCGTTGGAGCCCTTGAACGGGGTCTCGCAAACTGAGATAACCGGCATGCCGCACACCGCGCTGGTGTTGCCCTGGATCAAATCGGTGACGAACATGTCGGGCACAAAATAGATTGAGGCGGTGGTGTCTTTGAGGTCGTCCAGTATTTGCAAAATACGCGGTTGTGACGCCATGGGCAAAGACAGGTAAATGACCTGTATGCGGTTGGCTTGAATGACCGTGGTCAGCTCGTTTAGCTTGCCCAGCATTTTGCGCGGCACCAGGGTGTCAAGCCGTTGGATGTCCCGGCTGTCTACAAACCCGACAAAGCTGATTCGAGAGTACGGTGACGCATCCAGTTTTTTAGCCAGTGCAACGCCCTGCTCGTTCATGCCCACGATGATGGCGCGATCTTTTGGCCCTTGCAAATCAAGCAAGAGGGGCGCGATGGCGCGCAATAAAAGGTAGGAACCAAACTCCACCAGGGGCGCAACCCAAAGCCAGCACACCAAGGCATCTCTGGAAAACTCACGGACATAGCCCGTTGCAATGCCCGCAACCAGTAGCAGTGCCGCCACCCACGCCCAGTTGAGTGCAATGTCAATGACCATGGCCAAAACGGACGCTTGCAAACGCGCCTGGCCGGGAAACGTCAGGGCAAACACCATGATGGACAGTAGCAAGTAAGCTGGGGGAATCATTCCCTCAAAATAATAAGCAAGCCCCCACAGCGTGAAAACAAGCGCACCAGGACCAACCAGCGACTCGAACAGGCTGAGTAAGCTGTCTTTGCCCAGCGCGGCTTCATCAGGCCCTTTTTTGAGGGCAGCTGCGGACAGTGTGGGTTGCGACTTAATCATGCAGGCTAGGCAAGATTTTGCAGCGCATTGAATTTGCCGACCGCTTGCGCACGGTTGGTGACATTCAGTTTTTTGAAGAGTCGCTGCATATGATTTTTAACGGTGAAGGAGCTGATGTGCAGAATGGTGCCGATCTCGGGGTTGGTTTTACCCAAGGCAACCCAACGCAGCACTTCGGCCTCCCGCAGGGTTATCTCATAGTCGTATGTCAGGCGTGCGTCAAAGAGGTTGTGGGGGTTGATGGGTGGTGACAGAGCGATCGTTAGGGGTTGTGACTGGTGGGGCAGATGCGTAACCTGACGCAGCGCCGTGTCGATGTAGGGCAACACCATAGCCATGGCACTGCGCTCAGCCTCGCTGAAAAACTCTTTGGAATTGAAAGTGACATACAAACAATCGTGGCTACCGCGCTCGTCATTGATCCCATGCACCATGGCACACCGCATTTTTTGCAATGCATCTCCCAATGCACATTTCAAGCCGGTGTCTTCCAGCAAAAAGCCGCTCTCACCCGCGTTGAGTGCAAAAGGCTTTTTGCCAAACTCGGACCAACGTGCAAACAAGGTCAACAAAAGCGGGGTGATGGTTTCGGGGTTGGAGTTATGAGACCGAACGCCGGCCAGTGCTGAAATGATGTCATGCTGCACGGTGCCATCCGTAAAATTTCCCCACGCAGCAATCATGATGTCGTGCGGCAGATAGCGCTGCATATCGCCCTGAAGCCAAACCAACACGTCAAAATGGCTGCGCACCTCGACCGAGTGGGTGACTACACGGTGATAGAGATGGAGTTCCTCGGGTGACAACGAGGGGAAAAAAGCCATGGGGTTTTGAATCAGACGTAAGAGCTTCGTAGATACATGCCTGCGAAATCACGGGTTGTGCGCGCATTCTAAAGACACCGAACTTTGAAACCCACTCGGTGAATGGAGGATTGGGCGTTGCAACAAGGCTTTTGTGACATTGTTCACAGGCAAAACAAACAATAAAAAAGGGATTGCATGGCAATCCCTTTTTTGTCAGGGCCGCTGCCCAAGCCAGTGAATTAGGCGTTGTTGCGGCGGCGTGCAATCGCACTCATCAAACCCAGACCCGCAAAAAGCATAGCGTAGGTTTCGGGTTCTGGAACGGGGGAGACCGTCGAGCTGATGGAGCCGCTGTACAACCCCCCAGACAAGCCGCCTGCCTTGCCAGATACTTCAAGGTAGTAATTGCCAGCGCTAGTTATAACGTTGGAAATACTGAACGAAGTGGTTGATCCGGTGCCCGTACCTAGTAGAGTTCCGCTGCCCACAGCCCCGGAGTAAAGCTTTAAGCCGGTTAGCTCAGTGTTGTACACGTTAAAGATCGGAAAATCGATCACGTTATAGCTGGTGCTGCTGCTTGCAAGCAGCGTGAAGGTGAGTTGATCAGTGAAAACAATCGGAGTGGGTTGGCCGCTACCGAAAACTCCGCCGTTGAAGGTCTTCAGCGGTGAGTTGATCACGCCCAAAGTCTGAACGGCAGCAGTTGCACTGGCAGACACGGCCATGAAGGTTGCCGCAAAAACTGCGGCCTTAACAAAAGATGTGATTTTCATAACATTCCCCAAAAATAAAACAGATGATCCAATAAGGCGTTTTTCAGGCCACCATGGCTGGCATTTGTTGTCTCTGTATGTCTCTTATGATAAGTACCACATCCCATCAAGTCGATAGTCCGTTCGGACTAGGACCGGGTCACAACCCCGTCATAAAGTAGAACTAGGTGACACTTTTTGAGTTGCTTGCGGGGGCTGGATCACTGTTTTATCCACCTGATTCCAGGCCAAAAGTGGCATGCTGATCTTGTGCCATCAGGCTGACCATCTCCGGTAACGCGGCCTGCATGGCTGCTTTGAGCGTGTGAGGTGGGTTAATGATGAACATGCCGCTGGCGGGCAAGCCTGGCCGGATAGTTTCACCGGCTTCGTCAGAGGTCAATTTGCTGGATTTGACGGTCAACGTCGCGTTGAGCCAGCTTTTGCCCGCTTTGTTGGCCAGCGTTTTGAGTTTGCGAGGCACGTCGTGCGCCTCAGGGCGGGGAATGATGGGGTACCACACGGCATAGGTGCCGGTGGCAAAGCGCTTGAGCGCGTCCGCAATCATGTCGGTCACGCGGGCGTAGTCACTTTTGATCTCATAACTGGGGTCGCACAAAAGCAGTGCACGACGCGCCGGAGGGGGGAGGAATTTTTTGACGCCCTCAAAGCCATCTTCTTTGAGCACGGCCACTTGTCGGCCTGCCTCTAGCTGGGCAATGTTGGCCGCCAGGGTTTTGGAGTCTGTGGGGTGTAGCTCGAAGGCCTTAAGCTTGTCGCGTCCACTTAAAAAGCGCTGAATGATGAAGGGCGAGCCCGGGTAGACTTTGTAACTACCTTTGGCGTTAAAGGTGGCGATCAAATCAAGATAATCCTGCACAGCAGCGGATCGCTCGACAGACTTATATGCTATTTTTTTGGTAGCTAACTTCGTAGCACTGACGGGGACTTCAGGCACTTTTTGTTCTGAAATCAATCGGAACAGGCCATTGGCTGCCTCGCCGCTCGTTTCTGCGTAGTCGCCATCCAGCCGGTACAAGCCAGCCCCCGCATGGGTATCAAGCACGGTGAGCGCCGCGTCTTTTTCTGTGAGGTGTTTGAGCATGGCAATCAACACGGTGTGCTTGAGCACATCTGCGTGATTGCCGGCGTGGAAGGCGTGGCGATAGCTGAACATAATAGATTTTAACCCGGCGGGCTGGAAATTTCATATAATCGAAGGCTTCGCAGCGCTTTTGCAGCTCCGCGGCGAAGCTGGAACCCTACCTAAGAGATTCCCACCAGAGGAACGCCGACCGTAGAAAAGAGCAGCAAGGAATCTAACCCCTTAGGTTAGGCAAACCCCCTCTTAACTTTTTGAATTGAAGAGAAACTCATGACCAAAACTTTCAGCGCCAAACCCGCTGACGTGGTGCACGAGTGGTTTGTGATTGACGCGACCGACAAGGTCCTCGGACGAGTAGCCAGCGAAGTTGCTCTCCGTTTGCGCGGCA
>JANOLC010000493.1:0-2858 GCA_031419575.1 Burkholderiales bacterium
CCCGGCCAGATCCGTGCAGGCGGCAGCGATCATGCCACCGGTGCAGCTTTCGGCGGTTACGAGCATACTTTGACTTTTGGCAAGAAAATCAGCTAAAAGTCCCCGTGCAATATCAATAGTTTGCTCTGTATTTGGTAGCAACTTTGAATTGAGAAACGTCAAAGTTTCAGTCATGCAAACCGCCAAATTGCAATCACCAGCAGCGCGCAGGCTGCTGCTACCAGGTCATCGAACATGATGCCAAAGCCCGCCTTGGTCCAGGCATGGCGGTCCGTGTTGGCATCGACACCGTGAAACAGCTGGTCGGCCCAGCCGACCGGGCCGGGCTTGACCGCATCAAAAAACCGGAACAACCCAAACGCAATCAGTTGCCCCCAAAATCCGGTGGGCATCACCAGCCACAGCACCAACCAGAAGGCCACCACCTCGTCCCACACGATGCTGCCGGGGTCCAGCACCTGCATGTGCCTTGCGGTGACAGTACTGGCCCACCAGCCTACAGGCAGACTGGCCGCAATCAACAACGCCCATTGCAGGTCGGTCATGCCATAACGCTGGATGACCAGAAACGCCAGCCACGCCCAAAGGGTGCCCGCCGTGCCGGGCGCCACAGGGCTCAGGCCCGAGCCAAACCCCAAAGCGATGACGTGCGCCGGGTGCGCCATCATGAAGCGGGCGGTGGGTTTGGCGATGGGTGGTGCGACTGGGTGTGCGAAGGAGCTCATGGCGGGATTATCGAATGGGCGTGGTTGGAATGGCGGGTGGTGTCATCCCTGCTATCCACTCGGCCCAGTAGTCAATGCAAGCGCGAATTTTGGGCAGGCGGTGCCGCTCCTGCCGCATCACCGCAAACAGGGGCACAGGCTGGTTGTCCAGCTGGTCTTGCAACACGGGCACCAGCTCGCCGCGCTGTATCAGCGGGCTGCTGATCAGGTCAAACAAACGCGCCATGCCCACGCCTTGACGCACCAGCGTCAGCAGTACCGATGAGTTGTCGGTGCGCGTATGGCCACGCGCTTGGTAAAAGACCTCTTGATTGGCGGGTCTGGCGTTTGACTTCAGCGGCCAACGGTTCAAGGCGGGCCCGGCGCTGTGGGCGATCAGCCGATGCTGGCTCAGGTCAGCCACCGTTTGGGGCGTTCCAAACGCTTGCAGGTACGCGGGCGATGCCACCAGCGTTCGGCCCGATTGCCCGATGTGGCGCGCCACCAGCGTGTCGGTGGTGACCTGGCCACTGCGAATGGCAATGTCGATGCCGTCGCGTGCCAGGTCAGCCATGCGGTCCTCGGCGTTGATGTCGATCTGGATGTGCGGATAGCGCGCGTACAGCCCGGCCAAACTGGGCACGATCAACGCTTCGGCAATCACCACACTCACGCTGATACGCACCCAGCCGCTGGGCCCCTGCACTTTGCCGGTCAGGTCGGCGGACAGCTCGGCGGTGGTGTCCAGCAGGCGCCGGCCGTGGGTCAAAAACGTGTCGCCCTCGTCAGTCAGGCTCAAACCGTGGGTGCTGCGGTGCAGCAGGCGCACCTTGGCCGCCGCCTCCAGCCGCGCCAGCGAACGTGTGACCTGGCTGACCGGCACATCGCGCTCACGCGCTGCTGCGGACAGGCTGCCCAGCTCGGCAATGCGGGTGAACAGCAGGACGTCATCCAGTTGGAGTTGCATGGCGGGATTGTGGATGGGTTTGGACGGAATTCTGGACTTTGTTTTGCAAATTGTGCAAAACCAATATTGATTTGGTGCTGTCTCCAGTCTGTTGAGTTGTCAATAAAGTTAGGGCCATATCAATCAACCCAAGGTTCCGTTATGAACATAAGCACTCACACACCGGCCCCGCAGCCCCTGACCTCTGCAGACCGCCAGCGCCTGCGCGACGAAGCGCTTGCCCTGGCACCGCAGTTACGCCGGGCGGCTGTGGAAGATTTTTGGCGCAGTGTCCATGCCAGCCTGGCCGCCACCTGGGGCGGCGCGCACCACGCCGCCGGGCGACTGGCGCACCGGCTGAGCCGCCGGTTGAACAAGACCATGCGCATGGGCTGATTGAAGCGAGTGAATCATGCCCACCCTGCACCTGAAAATATCGCCTCCACAAACACCTCAGCGCCACCACCAATTGGCCGAGGCACTCACCCGCCTTACCGCTCACCACCTGAGCAAACGTGCCGAAGTCACTGCGGTGATGGTGGACGACCTGCCCGCCGCGCGCTGGTTTGTCGGTGGCAAGGCGGTGACGGGAGCCACGGCCTTTCTGGAAATCAGCGTCACCCAAGGCACCAACACGCAGGCGCAGAAAGCCGCGTTCATCGACGCGGCCTTTGCTGAATTGCAAAACCAGTTGTGCGGGGCCGACCCATCGAATGACGTGCCTGGGCTGGAGCCCGCCAGTTACGTCATCGTTCGGGAGTTACCCGCCACAGATTGGGGCTACAGCGGACAAACGCAGGCCATGCGGGCGAGTTTGAGAGAGGCAACTTTGTCGCTTTAAAAATAGTAGCAAACTATTCAATATTGGCTGGGACTTGAGGTCGTTTTATTGCTGCTTCGCCCAGTACTGCACGCCCGGTGCGTCTTTCAGGTCGGCATCCTGAGTCAGCAGCTGTGCGCCGTGTATTTGAGCCGTCTGCCAAATGATGGCATCGGCCATCGCCAGCTTGTAGTGCAGTGACGCAAGGGCTGCCAAGCGCAGACCTTCCGCATCAAGATGCACCACCTGGCCTCGGCTCATGGCGGCTACCGCCCGGTCTGCATACGGCTGACCCCGTTGAACAAGAATCCGCTTGCACACCTCATAAATCGTGATGGCAGGCACCACCAGCTGGGGCAAGTTGGTCAGCGCAGGTTCAAAAAATGAG
>JANOLC010000494.1:0-5125 GCA_031419575.1 Burkholderiales bacterium
CTGGGGTCAGTGCCACGGTACGCGCAGCGATAGCTTCAATGGGTTTGCGCCACAGCGGGTCGCGTGAACCATGGGCAAAAAAAACAATACTGTCGGGGAAGTGCCCGCCAGCCCCTTCGGGAAAAGATGCCATTTGCTAAAACTACCTCTTTAAAACCAACCAGCCAAAGGCGGCCAGCGACAGCATCGAGTAAATCAGACCCGGTAACGCCGCCGTCAGCCATGGTTGCCACTGTTGCAACTCGCCCATGTAGCCAGAGACGTTGTTGAGAAAAAAGAAACTGATGCCCGCCATAACACCGCCAAACACATAGGCTGAAATACCTTCAGACCGGAAGTGCAGATAGGCAAAGGGCAAGGCCAGCACCACCATCACCAGACAGCTCAAGGGATAAAAAACCTTCTTCCAAAACTCAATTTCATAACGCTGGGCTTGTTGCCCGTTGGCATCTAAATGCGCAATGTATTGGTACAGGTCAATGGTGCCCATGCGGTCTGGCTTGAGCACCACGGTGGACACCATCTCGGCGCTAATGTCGGTAGGCCATCTGAATGAGGGGATTTTTTTGCGCTCGACCCGGACCTCCTTGGCACTGTCAAAAATGAATTCGGTGCGATCTGCCTGGTCCAGTACCCAGGAACTATCCAAACCAAACTGCCCGGTAGATGCGCGTGTCATGGACACCAGTCGCCCCTGGCTGTCAAACTCGAAAATGCGCAGACCTTGCATCTGTCCATCGGGCGCGATGGCCCCCACGTTGGCGGCAAACTGGGTATAGCGCTGCTTTTCTTTCAACCAAGCCCCTGTTTGCCCCACGGTGATGTTGCCATCAAACCGGGCTTTGAGCAGCTGCGCGGCTCGGTCAGACCAGGGGGCCAGGTAGTCGCCCACGGCAAAGGTTAAAACGACAAAGCCAAAGCCTGCTATCAACAGCGTGCGCAACGCCAGCCACGGGCCCAAGCCACTGGTACGCAAAATGGTGAATTCCGAGCTTTGCGCAAACCGTGTCATCACAAAAATGGTGCCAATCAAAACCGTGATGGGCAGCAGCTCATACAGGTGACTGGGGATGAGCAGGGCCACATACGCCAAGGCTTGTGGGATTTGGTAACTCTGGGCATTGGGGCGGCCGATCGCTTGTAGCTGGTCCACCAGATCGAAGAAAGAAAACAGGGCCACAAAGCCTATTGTGACAAACAAAACTGAGCGAAACAGTTCGCCAAAAATCAAGCGGCGAATCGTTTTCAAGCTCGACCTCCCGCGCCACGCATTTTTAAAAAGAAGGGTACCCATCCAAATTGCCAATTGCTGTGCCGCTGCGCCAACCACAACAGCCCCAGTGCCATCACACTGCCGTGCACCGCCAGCATGAACTGGCCAAAGCCCAGTTGCTGGGTGGTGATCCAGTTTTGCCCCAAGTTCAGCAGGTTGATGTAGATCTGAAATGCAAACAGCGAGAACACCAAGTTGCCGGTTCGCCCCAAACGCGGGTTAATGCGTGAAGACGCCACCGCAATGATCAACAGGTTGGCCGCCGCAAACGTAAAGCCCAAACGCCACGACAGTTCTCCCCAGTGCGCAGGGGAGGGTTGGCGTACCAAGTCCATGCTGGAGACCGTATTCAGCGGTGTATTGTCTTTAAGTCCCAACGTGCCTGAACCCACTTTGGCGCCGTATTCCTCAAACTCGCTGATGCGTAAGTCAGATTTACCCACCGTGCTCTCTAATCGCTGGCCTTTGTGCAAAATCAAAAAGTGGTCATTCTGGATAGTTTGAATATTACCGTTGCGAGCCGAGGTAATGGTTTCCTTGCCGTTCTCGGTGGTGGCGATGAACACATTGCTGCCGGAGCGCTGATCCAACAGATTTTTTTCGACAAAAAATACCCGGCTACCATCCGCTGATTCCTGAAATTGACCCGGTGCCACCCTGTCCAGGTCGCCGCGCCTTTCATAATGGTCTTTGATCAGCTCAATCTGCTGGTTAGACCAGGGGTAAACAAACAACGCAATGCCGGCGGTGGCAAACAAAATAGGCCAAGCAAAGCGAAATAGGGGGTTGACCAGCGCGGTCAGCCCCACGCCGCCGCCAAACCAGATCACCATCTCGCTGTCGCGGTAAATGCGCGTCAGCGTGGACACGGTGGATATGAACAGCGCCATGGTCAACACGTTGGGCAGAAAGGTCAAAACGGTGTAGCCCATCACCATCATCACGTCGGACGGGTTAAAGCTGCCTCGCGATGCCTGACCCAAGGTGCGGATCAAGGTCATGGTCATGACGACGGTGACCAGCACGATCAAAGTGGCACCAAAACTGCGGGCTAGCTCTTTGCGAATGGAAGAATGGAATAACATGGCTGCGAAATAAAGACGGAATTATGAACTTCGAACTCAAAACACTTTCTTTGGCCGATGCCATTGCTGAAAAATGTGACGGTCTTCTGGTTTTTGTCGCTGCCAGCTTCAAAGCTGCAGGCGATGCCCTGTCACCACTTATTGTCCAAGCCCAAAAGGCGGGCGACCTTGAAAACAAGCCGGGCAAATGCTTGTCGCTGTATGCCCCCGTGGGGGTTACTGCCTCCCGTGTGGTCATTGCCGCGTTGGGTGATGGGTCCGCCAAGCAAGTCCGCCAGGCGGTTGTTGCCGCTGTATGCGCGGTTCGGGCGGTCAAATCCGTCAAGAAATTGGTGATGTGCTTCACGGCGGATCTCTCAGACGAAGCCACCTGCGCCGCCGTGCTGGCCACCGCTGATGCCAGCTATGTTTACACCACCACCAAATCCAAGCCAGAAGGGCGAACGCTTAGCACCGTGATGCTGGCGCTGCCGAATGCCGCTAGCTGCCAGTTGGCCTATAACAGAGGCGTGGCTGCCGTCAAAGGCATTGAGTTGGCCAAAGAGTGGGCCAATCGCCCCGCCAACCATGCCACCCCGACCTTGTTGGCCCAAGCCGCCAAGGCGCTGGCCAAGTTACCCAATACCAAGTGCGAGGTGCTCGGGCCCAAACAGGTCGCCAAGCTGGGCATGGGTTCTTTCATGGCCGTCGCCCGGGGCTCTGAAGAAGAGTTGCGTTTTGTGGTCTTGCATTACAAGGGCGCTGTTGCAGCACAGGCTCCGGTCGTGCTGGTGGGCAAGGGCATTACGTTTGACACCGGGGGAATTTCCATCAAACCCGCGCCAGAGATGGACGAGATGAAGTTTGACATGTGCGGTGCCGCCAGCGTTTTGGGCGTGTTCCGTGCATTGGCCGAATTGAAGCCGACCATCAATGTGGTCGGCTTGATCCCTACCTGCGAAAACATGCCCGATGGCCGTGCCGTCAAACCCGGCGATGTGGTCACCAGCATGAGTGGGCAAACCATCGAAGTGTTAAATACCGACGCTGAAGGGCGCCTGGTCTTGTGCGATGCCTTGACCTATGCCGAGCGCTTTAAACCCAGTGCGGTCATTGACATTGCCACGCTGACCGGTGCCTGCGTCATCGCGTTGGGCGGTGTGCGCAGCGGCATGTTCGCCAGCCATGATGATTTGGCAAATCAACTGCACTCGGCGGGGGAGTCATCGCTGGACCTGTGCTGGCGTATGCCGCTGGATGACGACTATGCCGAAGGCCTAAAAACTAATTTTGCCGATGTCGCCAATGTGGCGGGGCGTGCGGGTGGTGCCATCACCGCCGCCAAATTTTTGCAACGATTCGCAGCGAAATTCCCTTGGGCCCATCTGGACATCGCGGGCACTGCCTGGAAAACTGGCGCCGCCAAGGGGGCAACCGGTCGCCCGGTTGCCCTTTTGCTGGACTTTTTGCTGGCCAGGGCATCAGCCGCACAGGCCGGGCCAGCTGCAGCGCCAAAGCCTCCGACCAAGCGTGTGGGCCGGGCTCCAAACCGCAAGGTGGGCTGATCGGGCATCCGCCCGGGCTGACAGATCCGCAAAACATGACTGAGATTTCCTTTCATTTCAATGTGCCGGACAAAATGGCCTACGCCTGCAGATTACTTCGCAAAGCAGTAAACGCTGGCGCCACGGTAGAGGTGTCTGCAGACTCCACAACCCTGGCTCAGTTAGACCTTGCCCTCTGGACGTTTGCACCACTCGACTTTGTTCCTCATTGCCTGGCAGGGGGTCACCCTTTGAACGTCGCGGCTTCCCCAATACTCCTGGGCCACGATGAATCGCCCGGTGAGTATCGGCAGATTTTGCTGAATATGGGATATGAGCTGGCGACCGGTTTTGAGCGATTTAAAAAACTCATTGAACTGGTGACAAATGATGACGAAGACCGCCAAGCCGCGCGTGCGCGCTGGAAGCACTATGCCAGCCGTGGCTACGCGATCACGCGCCACGACCTGGCGGCCAATATCACCGCGGGTAGCACCGCATGATGCAAAGCCCGCCGCCTCAAACACCCTCCCGGAACCTTCCCAGGTTTCTACCCACGCTGACGGAAGTGGTGCGTGCACCTGCTAGCGCTGTGCACCCTATCGGGGCAGCTGCAGATCCAGAACAAATCGTGCAGCGCGTCTTGCAGCGACTGGACGGCCGTTTGAAGGCGTCCATCCAGGCCGCGATCCAGGACATGGTGCGCGAACAGATGTTGGTTTTGGAACCGATTGTGATGCAAGAAATAGAATTCGCCGTGCGGCAAGCCGTGCGAAACTCGCTATCGACCAAGCCCGACGTTGAAGCTTCACCGGGCGCTTTCTAATCCACAGCCGGCAAAGGCCTGCAAAATAAATCCTTGGTATCTTCCCTATGGCTGTGGCTTGAAAATTGCGTTATCGTGCCGGGCGTGGAGTTATTAAATTCACATTCCTGATTTTCTCGTTTTATATTTGGAGTTGTTTATGCAAATGAAATTGAAAGTTACTGTTGCTGCGGCTATGGCTGTTGCTGCCGGTGTGGCTTTTGCACAAGACATGGTCGTCAAGATCGGTCACGTTGCCCCCATCTCGGGCGCGCAAGCGGCCTATGGCAAAGACAACGAAAATGGTGCTCGCATGGCGATTGAAGATCTAAACGCTGCTGGCGTGATGATCGGCGGCAAAAAAGTCAAGCTTGAGCTGGTGCTTGAAGATGACGCTGGCGACCCAAAGCAGGGCACCGCAGTCGCACAAAAGCTGGCT
>JANOLC010000495.1:0-8578 GCA_031419575.1 Burkholderiales bacterium
AAGCTGGGCAGCGACCCCACCGCCTGGCAAATCTACGAAGGTCGGCTTTTTATTTTTGGTGATGTGTTGGGCATGAACGCTTGGCAGGTCAACCCAAAATGGAACGTTGACCATGCCGATGCCTTGTGGCCCGCCATTAAAGACAAGGGTTGGCGAGGGGTGTCACTCGGCAGCTACCTGTCCAAAGTTGATCACTACAAAACCGGAGCGCAAATTCACGCTGAGTGGCTGGCCAAGAATCCCGGCAAAGTGTGGCCCACGTATGACGTGGGCAGCATGGTCAAAAACCTGTTTGTGAAGCCACCTGGCTGGCGAGCGGCGGAAGGTTTCAGCCAGCCCGCGCTGGGCTACCCGCAATAATTCGGACTACGATTTTTTGCCTTTTGCTGCCGCCACCTCTTTGGCGATTTCTTCGCCGGTCTTGTAGTGAGGGACTTTGAACACCAGGCGTTTGCTGCGTTGTAAGAAGCTGTTGCTGCCGGAGACTTCTTCTTTCCAGTATTTGTCGGCTAGTTGCAGGTGGCGCGCTTCATCCACCTCAAAGCCATCTTTTGAGCCTTGTCCGCCGAAGATATAGAGCTTGCCGCCAATCATCTTCCAGGTGTCGGCATCACCGCCCCAAGGAATGCCGTAAACAATGCCGTTGGCGCAGAAGCCGCCGTACTCAGGCATGTATTTTTGGGGTTCCTTGTCAAATAGGGCTTTGTTGTCGGCACTTGAAAAGCGAAACGTCACGCCTTCAAAATCACTTTTGAATTTGACATCGCCCTGCACGTATTTGCTTTGCGTGAAATAAGCCACCACGTCAGCGCCTTTGAGCATGACTCGGCTGTCGGTGGCATCAGCTACGGCGTTGACGGGTTTGAGGCTGCCAGACGGGTTTTGGGCCATCATCGCCCCGCAACCGGCCAGCGTGACAGCCAGCGTGGCGGCGGTGATGACCCGCGCCAGAGAAGAGATTTTGATCATGAGGAGGACTCCAAAAGTTGAGGGGTTGGGGGTGAAATATACGGCGATGGCCAGCCCAGTAACGCGCTGGCCGCGTCAGCACGGGCTTTCAGGTCCGCAGCATCGCGTCCGCTCAAATGAACAATGCCGTAGCGATAACTGCCCAGCCATTTGAAGTCGCGCGCGGTGGAGCCTTTGTCTTTGGGAAACGGGAACAGCAGGCCATCCACAAACTCTGTCTGAAAACGCTTGACCTGGCTCTCATCCGGCATGGGGCAAGCATCGCCTGGGGCAAAGCTTCTGTAGACCAGGCTGGATGCAGCACCTGCCGTGGGCACCGAGCGCGGCGTGGTGTCAGGATGCTGCCCATGGGCCATGGTGAGCACGCAGGCATGCAAGTCAACCCCCATCACGCGCAAATACAGGTCAGAAAACTGCGAGGCCATGCGCGGGTTGAACTCAATCACAGTGATGCGGTCGGTGGCCTCGTCATAGAAAAACTCCATGTTGAACATGCCGAGATCAAAACCCACGGCCGACAGGAAAGCTTGTGCAATTTGCAAGGCACGCTGTTGAATATCCGCAGGCAGGCGGCTGGGCATATCCCAACGCATAAATGCCTGGGTGCCGGGATACATGATGGCATCCACAACCCCGAACAACACGGCTTTGCCTTGCCACACGTAGCCATCCAGGTTGAACTGGTCCGCATCAACAGGCTGCTCCACCATCATTCGGTGCGCGCTTTGGTTGGGACCAAGCCGCTTTTGAAAAATGCGCTCAAAGGGCTCCACCAAATGGCGAATGACCCAGAGCTCCCAGCGACCAAAGCGGGTATGGGCTTGCAACTCTTCATGCGAATTGACAATGCGCGCTAATACCGAGAAAGCTGCCTTGACCGGCTTGACAAACAGTGGGTACGTCAGCCCGTCAGGCACTGGCGCGCCGTACTGGGTGTCGAGCACAGCGAATTCAACATTGGCTTGCGGGCATACGCGCGCCAGCACTTGCCGCGCATGTAACTTGTGCTGGCAGGCCAACACGGCTTTGACAGCGGTACCCGACCAGCCCATGCGCTCGGCCAGCATGGCCGCGGCCAAAGCGCCAAATTGCTCGTGATTGGAGACCACGGCTTTCCATCCCTGGGCTTTGGCCTGACGAGCCAATCGCGCCACAAAACGCTCAATATCAAACCAGGCCAGGTTGGCGTTGCTGGGAAAGCTGAACAAATCGAAACCGGCGGTTGAAAATTGATACGGCTCATTGCCCGATGGAACCTGGTTGGCCCGGGTGAAACCGATGGTGTCCCAGTCGTAGTTGAAAAGAACCAGCGTTCTGAGCGGTGACGTGGGTGGCGTTGACATTGACATTGACATTGAGGTCGGCGTTGACGGCATGGTGGTCTGCATCAGACCGCTGTGTGAAGTGCTGCCAATTGTTTGGCGGCGGCGATGGTGGTGGCGTACCCAGCGTCAATGGCACGCTGCCGGAATTCTCGTGACAGGTTCACGTAATAACTAAATTCTGGGTGCAAGGTCAACGTGGCGGCTCGCGCGTCAGGCTCCGTCAACGCCCGTTTGCGCAAGTCGCCTGCCCAATACCGGTCGGAACCGCTGGGGGCTTTGTTTTCATGGGCCGACGCATCAATCGCCAGTACGCGGGTGGCACCCAGTTGCTGCGCCAGCCGCACAGGCATGGGCTGGTACAGGTCTGGGTCAACATATTGCTCACCCCGAATACGCACGGGGGTAAATTGCCCCTCAATCGCACAACTGGCCTGCACAGCCAGCCCGGCATCGCCCGCATTGAAACCCACCAATTGACCGCTACCGCGACGTGCAGCCACGCAGACGACATTGGTACGCATGCGCTCCAGCGGTGTGTTGCCCACTTCGCTGCGCACCAAATCGGCAACAGCGGAGCCGCTGAACTTCTCGCTGCCACCCATGGCCAAACGTCCCAACCCCACCAGTTGAACATCCAGCGCCAAGCGTTCAATCTCGCGCGCGGGTTTGCCGGACGCATAAACCACGGCGACCAATGAGCCCACCGATGCGCCCACCACCAAGTCTGGTGCCAGGCCCAACTCAGCCAGCGCCTTGATCACCCCCACATGAACGAAACCGCGTGGCCCACCGGAGCTGAAGACCCAGGCGGTGCGAACCGGCTTGCTCAGGGGCATGGACTTGGGGGCCTCTGGCCCGGCATGGTCTTCGTCGGGCGACATGGTGCAACCCGCCTGCAGACCAAGCAGCCCGGCACTGCAACCGCCAGCCAATAGGGATCGTCGTGTCAACATAAGGGGAACGGCTGTCTCAGCATTTATTTTTTTGTTTGATCAGGTTCAGACTGACACAGTCCGAAACCCCGCGAAGATGTCCGAGCGATGGGGCTGGAAAAAGTTCCGGTAACGGGGGTTGTGCATGCGTTGGTGTGTCGCGATAGCACCACCCCGCAATTCACGGTGGTCTCCAAACCATGGTTCGGAATATTCTTGATAAGGACCGGGTTTGAATCCAGGGTAGGGCGCAAAAGCATCGGCCGTCCATTCCCACACGCTGCGCCCCCAGGTCAACGCCGGGTTGGAGAGTGCGGCCTGTTCCCATTGCGCAGCGGACGGCAAGCGCCGCCCCGCCCATAGGCACCAGGCCTCGCTCTCGAACGCGTTCACGTGAATCGCGGGCGAGTTCAACGGCAGAGGCACCCACTGGTCAAACCATCGCATTTGCCATTCACCCGCTGCGTTACGTTGCCAGCGCTGCGGGTGGCTAACGCCGGACTGTGCTCGCCAGGCTCCGGCCTGCCCGGGCCAATACAGCGGCTTGTCGTAACCGCCTGCATCGACGAACCGGGAAAATTCTGCGAAGGAGATGGGTACGCTGTCGATTTCAAAGTCTTGCAGGGTCACTGGGCAACTGGGTCGCTCGTTGTCAAATGTGAAACCATGGGTGTTCGTGTCGTAGCCCAGAAATACATCACCACCGCGAATAAGCAATGGCAATGAAATCTGATCGACCAGGTCAGATAGGCCGCAACCAACAGGGGCCGGGTAACCCAACGCAGATCGGAGCCAGCAAAATGCCTCGCCATGCATGTCTTCGTGAAACAGCGACAGGCGATGAAAGTACAGCGATTCATCTGAGTCGCAGCCGTTGCTATCGGGAATCGCAGCAATACAGGCTTCCAGTTGCTGGCTCAATAGGGCTTCAAGCTCGTTGCGGCTGGGCATCGCGTCGGTCCAACGTGCTGCATGGACCAGCCGCGCGGAGTCAAACAGGCTGTCGGGACCCGCAAACCGGGGAGGCCTTTGCGCGTTGGCCAAGCCATCAGCGCCACGGCTGTGCGGCCCTCGCAAAATCCAGAACTCGGCAAACCAGGCCAGATGGCCTAACTCCCAAGCCACCGGATTGACATTACATTGGGGTGGAGGCAGCCATTGCGAAGCCGTCAGGTCGTTGACTAGCGTCCAGGTACGCGATCTGCAGTCACGCAGGGCCATGGCAAGGTCAATTCCGGCAAGTTGGCGTGCGGTGGTTGCAGGTTTCAACATTCCAAGAAGTATGCCAGCCCTATTGTTCCGTGGCGCTCATGTTTGTATGGAACCAGAGTTCATAGGATTGGTATGCAGATTGGCATCTACGATCTGTAGGTACGATAGGTACATAAGGCCGCTATTGACGCCACTTAAACAACCTGCCATGTCCAGTACCAACAAAGTAAAGGATCACCTGACGCTGATCAAAAACCTGTTCTTGCGCCGCAATACCGTAGCGCCAGAGATTCAACGCGCGATGGATCTCATCCAGGCCGTTAATTCAGGTGGACTGCCGTTAAACCCCGCACGTGTGAACGATATCGCTCGCCAGTTGGGCCTGGAGGTGTCAACCAAGGCCCGGATGGAGGACACCATCTCGCGCATTCGTGGAGCGCTGGATGGTCGGTCCGGATTGCCATGAACAGACAGCAAGAACTCAGCCTTTTATCGGCGGTGAATGTCTGCCTGGGTCATGCACGAAGATTTCGCCTGCATGCATGAGGCGGTCACGCCACCCTAGCAGAGTCTCGCGCGAGGCACCTTGAAGCACGCGAAAGGTGGGCAGGTTGCGGTCGCCTTCTTGCCAGAATTCGTCACGAACTTTCACTTCCAAGTCATCGGTCAGCATGGTCACCACTGAGCCTTTCAGTGTACCGTGGAAGTGAAGATTGCCGGTATGCAAGATGATGCGACCATCGGGATTCAAATCAATCAGCCAGTCCACATTGCCAAAACTGTCAAAGCGCATGTCGGTTTGCGTGCCCGCGAAACCGGCGTTCTGCCGCCATTGGGCAAGTTGTGCTTTTGCTCTCGCTGCTTGATCCGCGGGGCTGAGTGGTGCCGTTGAGGGTGGTAGCGGTGGTGGAAGTACAGCTTCGCTGGCGATTTCTTGGGCGAGCGCCGCAACGGCGATCTGCTTTTCCCGCGCAGTGATCTCGGCGACATGATCACGTTCCAGTTTGTCAAACCACACCTCCAAACCTTCAGAGAAGTGCCTCAAGGCTTGAGCCACGGTATCGGGAATACGATCCAATTCCAATAGGCTGTGGTAAGCGCCGCCGCCTTGCGTAGTGCTTGCGATATTTTTCGACTCTCTGAACACAATGAAACTCAGCCCGGTAGCCAGCAGCGGATCACCGGGGGCTTCGCGCTTGCCTATCTGGGAGATATCAATTTGCATGCCTGCTGCGGGCATGACCAGGTTCATGGCACCCGTTTGTGACTTCGCTTCTCCACCAGCCAACGGCGTAATTTTGTGTTCACCATTTTTGCAAATGATCTTCACCGATTTTTCGGGTCTGGAGATTTCTACGGTGAAGAAATACGAGCTAAATTGCAAACCACCGGGCACGCTTTTGACTTGCGATCGCAACGTGTACGCTTGGTATTCAACCAAACCGTATCCCAGCGCTACCAGCGATACAGCCGCAAACAAAGCCCAGTAAATCAATGCCATGCTCATAGGTTCGGGTCTCCAGTCGTCGGTGGGTGTTTGATCGCAATCATTATCCAGCGAGGCCGTGGCCCATGCGCCGATCTATTCGTCAAGCTTCAGCATCACTAGAATCGAACACACTATAGGGCCGTCCGTCGTCGGTCATTCAAGAAAGAAACCTCAATGCAACCACTCTTGGAAGCCGCCAGCTTAATCACTCAGGAAATTGAGCGAACCAAGCAACACTTGGTCAACTTGGAGCAAGCGCTGGCTGGACTTCGACCATTGATCATGATTGATGCCGCCACCATGTCCTTGCCCTATACCAACCAGAATGCACAGCAAACGGTTGAGGACGTATCGGTCGTCCAGGTGAAGCCCGCCAAATTGAAGCGTGGTACCAAATCGAAACCTGTATCAGTAGTTGCTGCGGACGAAATACCGGCAACCAATGCCAAATTTTGGCTGTCGTTGATGGGCCGCAAAAAGATGAGCCTTCAAGACATGGTCTACACAGCTATTACCAAGCTTGAGCTTGAAGAGTGGGTTCGTCCCAAAATCAAGATGAGGGCTCAAGCCTGGGTTTACGCCGCCATCAAGAAAAATCTCGTGGTGTCGTCGGTCGGTAAGGACGGGGCAAAAATGTACCAACGTGTGAGCCTCTGAGCCGGATTCTCACCATCGCCGCATGAGTCACCATTACGAGAGCGTTCAAGTCGCTTCGCTGTACCCCGACGCCTTCAATGTGGCGGCCCCAGATTCCCCCATAGGGCGTGAAATTTGGCAGCGCAAGCCGGGCGTTTTTATCCGGCAAAGTGAGCTAAAAGCTGAAGTGTCCACGGAGGTTGATCAACCACCGTCTTTGATTCCTGCCCTGATGCCGTCACCCCGTGAGTTGGTTGCCGGACAATTTGGTTTGGTGCCGCGATGGGTTAAGTCGGCCTCTGATGCCAAGCTGCGTTCGACCAAGCTGGTTAATGCACGCTCAGAAACCGTGACCACATCCAATAACTTCCGTGATCCGTGGCTGAATGGTCAGCGCTGCATCGTGCCGATGGTGGCGTTTTTAGAAGACGATTGGCGCAACGGCAAGGCTGTGCCCACCCGCATCTCCAGGGTGGACGGCAAGCCCATGGGTGTGGCAGGTTTGTGGGAAACGTGGACGGGTGCCGACGGTGAGGTCATCATCAGCTACACCTTGCTGACCGTGAACGCCAACAGCCACGCCCTGATGCACCGGTACCAACAGCCCGGCAACGAGAAACGCATGCTGGTGATATTGAATGAAGGTGCCGTTGATGCATGGCTGAGCGCACGCCCAGAGAAGGCTCGCGAATTCATGCGGCCCTACCCTGCCAACTGGCTGACCGCCAACCCGGTTGAGAAGAGCCGCTAATGCATCAATACAGACAACTGCAGCAGAACACACAAAAGAATCCCAGAAACTGAAAAAGCACTCAAGGCTTGTGACCTGAGTGCTTTTTTTTGAGAGTTTTTGGCTCCTCGACCTGGGCTCGAACCAGGGACCTACGGATTAACAGTGCATTTTTGGCGAAATAGATGCTGTTCATTGGAGGTCAATAAAGATAAATAGTTGTTTAAAATCATAGGCTTGCGTGAATTTCGCAAACTGGTTAAGATCACTGAAAACACATCTCCGTTGCTACCCGTGGTAGCAATGCGGTAGCAACGGAACCGCTATCAAAATTGCAGCAAATCACGGTAGTGAACGCAATTAAGTAGCAATCAAAATTCAGGTCTTTAGTCATGCCAGCCGAAATATCACAGCCAGAAACTCGAAAAATTCACTTCACCAAAACCAACATCATCGCACTACCTGTGCCTGATGCTGGCTACAAATATTATTACGACGAAGATCGCCCCGGTCTAGCTTTAGGCGTTGGATCAAGTGGGCGCAAAACCTTCATCTTTTATCGGAAGGTTAACCGGAAGCCGGAACGCAAGTCTTTGGGAGTCTTTCCGGAAATGACGATTGACCAAGCTCGCCGCAAGATGGATGAAATCATTGGACAAGTCGCAACGGGTGAGAGTCCGTTTGACAAGATGCGTACATACCGTGAGAGCGCAACGTTGCAAGAGGCGTTCATGGCTTACTACGAAAGCCACAGCAAACTGCGCAATCGCAGCCACCTCGAAGACCTTTCCAAGTTTGAACGATTCTGCGCAAGTGACGTGGCGGGCGTCAACCTCGCGCCGCTAAAAATGATGGACATCAAGTACCCCCACATTGAAAAGCTGTTCAACAAGATCAGTGTGGAGCAGCCATCTACCGCGAATAGGGTGATTGCGCTACTCAGCAGCGTCTTCAATCGTTTCATAAGGGAAATGGCTGCCAAGGACGTCGCTGTAACCAATCCGGTGATTGCAATCAAACGCAATGCAGAAGAACCGCGATTGCGCAGCCTTAGTCGTGAAGAATTGCGCCGATTTTTCGTTTCACTTGAAATGGAGGCTGATGAAAGTTGGCGTAACTTTTTCATGCTGGCGGCTTTGACGGGGGCCAGACGTGCCAATCTGCTATCGCTTGAAAAGTCTGAGCTTGATATGGTTAGTCAGGTGTGGGTCATTCCAAAAGAGAAATTCAAAGGTAAGCGCGAACACAAAGTGCCCCTTTCTGGTCAGGCATTCAAGATAGTGGA
>JANOLC010000496.1:0-10827 GCA_031419575.1 Burkholderiales bacterium
GTCGAGCACCCGGGCCAGTAGCCCACCGGTCACACCACACACGCCCCACACCGCCGCCATCAGCAAGCACGAGGTCCAGCCCACAAAGGCGGTGGAGCCCAGCATGAAGGCCTGCATGGCCTGCAAGGAGTCGGGCGAGAACAGCAACACCAAATGGGTCATGGCACCCAGCACCACACCCACAACAACCCCGGCCAGCAGCAGCCGCAAGGTGTGTTGCACCCCGCGTGACAGTGCCAGCGTGAGCAGCACCGCCAGCACCGCCCCGACGAACGCCGCACCCGTCAACCCCAAACGCACCAACGCGCTGCTGGAAAACACACTGACCGCCGCGCCACCATTCATCATGCTGGCGCCCATCGCCGCCAAGCCCAGCGCCACGCCCAGCGATGCGCCCGAGGCACTGCCCAGCAAATACGGGTCGGCCAGCGGGTTACGGAACAAGCCCTGCGCCACCGCACCCGCCAGCCCCAGCAAAGCACCAGCCACCCACGCGCCCAGCGTACGTGGCAGGCGAATCTCCCACACGATCTGGTGGGCCATGGCGTATTGCGTGGGGTCTTCAGTGGGGTTCAGCAGGGGGTGAATCAGGTTCTCATACCCGGTGCTGCCCACACACACACCCAAAACCAACAACGCGACCGCACTGATCAGCAGCGGCCATACCAGATATGACGCAGGGCGCAGGTTCAAGACTTGGCCCCCGGAGCCTTATCCAGCAGGCATTGCGCCATCAGCCGGGCACCCTCAGCCATGCGTGGACCCGGGCGCACCAACACGTTGGCCTGCTCTACCGGGAAAATACACACCCGCTGCTCGCGCAACGCGCGGATGCTGCTCCAACCAGGGCGCTGCGCCATGCCATCCACACTACGCTGGCCAATCATGATGAGATCCGGGTTGGCCCGTACGATGAACTCAGGGTTTAGCTTGGGGAATGGCCCCAACTTGGCCCCCACAATGTTTTTGACACCCAGACGAGTCAGCGTCTCCCCAATGAACGACAACTCACTGGCAGCGTAGGGCCCCTGATTCACCTCAAAGTAGACCCGTGTGT
This sequence comes from Burkholderiales bacterium, assembly GCA_031419575.1. Taxonomy (GTDB): domain Bacteria; phylum Pseudomonadota; class Gammaproteobacteria; order Burkholderiales; family Burkholderiaceae_C; genus JANYCG01. Next base: position 1,058 of record JANOLC010000496.1, read on the forward strand.
TGCGCACACCGGGGGGCAGCGACTGGGCAGCCGCCGACACACCCACATCAATCGCACGCCAGATGCGCTGGGCATCCGGCACCTCCAGCACCTGGCCCAGCTTGAGCATGACACGCTGCACGTCGGCATGGGTTTTGGGCTCCAGCGCCACCACTTTGACACCCAGCGCCTGCAGCCGCTCACCCGCACGCGATGAAGTGGCCATCAACACCACGTCAGGCCGTAGCGCAACGATGGCTTCCATGTTGGGGTCCAAGCCCCCGCCGACCTGCGGCAGACGCTGCACAGACGCTGGGTAGTTGGAGTAGCGGTCTACCCCCACCAGCCGACCGCACTGCCCCAATTCACACACCGTTTCCGTCAAGGAGGGCAACAGGCTGACGATGCGCTGGGGTGTTTTGTCGAAATTGACGACGTTGCCACGATCGTCGGTGACCTGAAAAGCGTGCAAAGCACCGCTGAACAGCAAACCACCCAGCACAGCACACCAGACCGATTTGGGCGAACCCAAACTCACAGCCCAACTCATGGCCATAGTCATTGCCGATTTCATTGCGAGCCCCTCACAGCATCTTTCACATTGAGCGGCAAGCCCGCCACCATCAACGTTACACGCTGGCAGGCACCGGCTACCGCCTGGTTCAAGCCACCCAGCGCGTCCACAAAGGCCCGCACCTGCTGGCCCATGGGGATGACGCCCAGCCCGATCTCGTTGCCGACCAGCACAACCGGACCGGATGCGTTTTGAATTGCTACGATTAAAGGAGCAAACAATTTATGTCCGACAGGGACTTCAGGCACATTTTGTTTTGAAAATTCATTTTTAACCTCTGCAGGCATCAGCTGGTTGGTGAGCCACATGGTCAGGCAGTCCACCACGACCAGGGTGTCCGCTCGGCTCAGCCGGGTGATGGCGTCTGCCAGGTGCAGGGGCTCTTCAACCGTCTGCATGCCAGGCACCCGCTGGGCGCGATCGCGCTGATGTCGGGTTATGCGTTCGACCATCTCCACATCCCAAGGCTGAGCCGTGGCAATCAGCACGGCGTGGTGGCCGGGGGCTCCATTCAGCCAATCACGCGCCAACAACTCGGCGCGGCGTGATTTGCCGCTTTTCTGGCCACCCAGAATGAATTCACTGCGGGCGATGGCAGAAATCTGCCCTTCATGCATTTCATCAACCATGTTCGCGGCTCCAGTCCATCACGATGCGGTGCAACTGCGCCACACCGTCGGTCAGCGCCGCTGGGCCGGGCTGCAAAATATCAGGCGACTTGATCTCAAATAATTGCTGGCTCTTGACCGCATTGACATCCTGCCAACCCGCGCGTGCGGCCACCTTTTCGGGCCTGAATTTCTTGCCGCACCAAGAGCCGATGATGATGTCGGGGTTGCGCCGCACAATCTCGGCCCCATCGGCAATGATGCGATTTTTGCCCATGGGCTCCAACGCCAGTTCGGGGAAGCAGTCGTCCCCGCCGGCAATGCCGATCAGCTCGGACACCCAGCGAATGGCGCTGATGTGCGGCTCGTCCCACTCCTCAAAAAACACGCGTGGGCGGCGCGGCAGGATTTTGGCGACCTCTTCAATCGCCTGCAACTGATGGCACATGGCGGCAATCAGCGCCTGACCCAGTTCTACCCGGCCCACCATGGCGGCCACCTGCGTCATCATCGACAAAATATCTGTCACGCTGCGCTGGTTGAACACGGTGACCTGCACACCCTTGCGGATGAGCTCGGCGGCAATGTCGGCCTGCAGGTCAGAAAACCCAAAGACGCAGTCAGGTTTCAAATCCAGAATTTTGTCGATCTTGGCGCTCAGGTAGGCGCTGACGCGGGGCTTCTCAACACGGGCTCGGGCCGGGCGTACGGTGTAGCCAGAGATACCCACAATGCGCGCTTCTTCACCCAGCAGGTAGAGCCATTCGGTCGTCTCCTCGGTCAGGCAAACAATGCGTTGCGGGCCATTGGAGGCTGGGTATCGGACGGCTGGCATCGTGTTCATGCGGACTCCGGCGCAAAACCAGGTGAACTGAACAACGCGGCCGTTGCCAGTGGACTCGATGCAAACCAGGCGTGAAAGTAACTGGCCCGGATGCTCCCCTTCACCCATACCGACTCGCCCAAGTCTGGGGTCGGCAACATCCCTGGGCGGGCCGTACGGGCACTGGCTTGCAACGGCGAAGCACACGTCGAGTAGTGAAAGGTGTGCCCGCGCAGCACGTGGCCATCCAAAACCTGGCCACCCACGTTCAACTGCTGCGGCCCCAACGCAGCCAGCCGCTTTTGCATGGTGACCACGCCGGGCAGCAAGCCCCATTGCGCATGGGTCGTGCCATCCAGTGCCACCAACTGATCGAACAGAACCATCATGCCGCCACATTCGGCCCACACGGGCTTGTGCTGGGCCACGTGAGCCGTCAGACTGGCACGTAGCGAGATGTTGGCAGTCAACTTTTCAGCGTGCAGCTCGGGGTAACCGCCGGGCAACCACACCGCATCGCAACCCGGCAAAGCGGCATCATTCAGCGGGGAAAAGAAGACCAGCTTTGCGCCCAGGTCTTGCAGACAATCCAGGTTGGCGGCGTAAATGAAACAGAATGCAGCATCACGGGCAACGGCGATGGTTTTGCCAGCCAGGGGCAGGGCCGGTCGATCAGGTTCGCCCTGCGGGCTACCAATCGCTTCTGTCACTTCAGTCACGTCATTGGCATCATTCGCCTCAAACTCAACATTCCAGCGTGCCAGATCGCGCAGAGTCATTTGCCCCAACGGAGTGTCCAGCAAGGCATCAGCCGCCGCATCCAGGCGCTGCATGGCATCCCCCACTTCGCTGGCGACCGTCAACCCCAGGTAGCGCCCGGGCAGGCTCATAGCGGGGTTACGCATGACGGCACCCAACCAGTGCCCAGGCTCACGCAGACTAACCCGCAACATTTCGGCATGGCGCTCGCTGGCCACCTTGTTGGCCAGCACACCGGCCCAGCGCAAACCACTGGTGTAGTGCTGCAGGCCATACGCCAATGCACCAAAAGTGCCCGCCATGGAGCCCGCGTCAACCACCGCCAGCACAGGCAGACCAAAACGTCGGGCCAAGTCAGCCGCGCTGGGCTCACCGTCAAACAAGCCCATCACCCCTTCCACAATGATCAGGTCGGCGTCTTGCGCAGCCGCCGCCAGCCGAACGCGGCAATCGGCCTCCCCCGTCATCCACAAATCCAACTGATGCACCGGCCCACCGCTGGCCAGCGCAAGCCAGTGCGGGTCCAGAAAATCAGGCCCGCACTTGAACACCCACACCCGGCGACCTTGACGCGTGTGAAGGCGCGCCAAGGCTGAGGAAATAGTAGTTTTCCCCTGGCCAGAGGCGGGGGCGGCGATCAGGATGGCGGGGCAGGTGGTAATGGACACGCGTTGACACCGAAATGATCAACATAAGCCCTCACCGTCGTCCCCGACAGTGCTTGGGCAATAACGGCTGCGGCGGATCAGAAATACGCGTGCAACCACTTTGTTGGCCGGTATCCGGGCTGGCGGAGCAACCTTCATCGCCTTCCCAGTGCTTGTTCAAGGCGTCCAGTGGCTGATTGATGAAAGCGGGGCGTGTGTCGCAAAACACAAATCCGTCCGTTTGACCGTTGCGGGGGCAGCGCAGGTGAGGTTGGCCTTTAACTTGACAGTTATCAGCGCACCCTCCTGCTTCCCGTTGAACTGCGGCATGCGAACCACACCGCGAGCACCAACGCCTCTATTTTAGGCGGGAATCCAATGCGAAACCCTACAATCGTTGTCCTATGTCGAATCCGACCCAAATTGATCAAATTGCTGAGCGTGTGGAACGTTTGCTGGTTCGCCACCAGGAACTGCAACGCACCAACGCCCTGCTGTCTGCCCAGGTGGACAGCCTGCTTCAGGAACGTGACTCCCTTAAATCTCGCCTGGGGGCCGCGCGGGCGCGCGTGGATGCACTGCTGGATCGCTTGCCGCATCCCACCCTTGATGCCCACCCGATGGCAACCCCAGCCGCATCCGCCAAGGGCACTGCATGAAACAGCTTGAAGTTCAAATCATGGGCCAAAGCTACCTGCTAGGCTGCCCGGATGGTGGAGAAACCCGCTTGCTGCAAGCCGTAGAACGCGTCGACACAGCCATGTGCAAAATTCGCGATGCGGGTAAAGTGCGCGCCCGTGAACGCATTGCGGTACTGGCCTCGTTGAACCTCGCGTTTGAGTTATCCGATCACCGTGTTGAGGTGCCGGTGGAGACATCGGCACCTCAGACTATGACGGGCTCTTCCGCCGCCGGGCGCGACCCTGTTTTGACATCGCTTCTGGAGCGGCTGGACTCTGCGTTGAACCACGACGGTCAGCTGATTTAAGCGCCTACAATCTCTCTTGTCTGCAGTGCTCGCCGGGCCTTATATTTCCTTGTACCAATGCTCTTTGAGCAAGGGCTTGGAACATCGCCCCACAAGCGTGATCATCTCGCGTTAGATGAGCCCAATGTAGGGCTGACCTCGCCCACCTGAACCATGGTTCAGGATGCCGGCCCGGTGGCATTTGCAGACACCCCTGAATCTACAAACTCAGGCCACTTCTAGATTTGGACAATTCCCGCATCAACTGCTCAAACGCCCCTGCGGGTAGTGCGGGGGAGCATAAAAACCCTTGGTATGACTCGCAGCTCTGGCTGGCTAAGTAGTCACGTTGCTCGGCGTTTTCAACCCCTTCTGCCACCACTTTGAGTTTGAGGGCGCGTGCCATACCGATGGTGGCGCTCACGATGGCGCGGTCGCTCTCATCGTTCGGTAACCCCGTCACAAACGAGCGGTCGATTTTGAGCTTGGAAATCGGGAATTTCTTCAGATACGCCAAGCTGGAATACCCTGTGCCAAAGTCATCAATCGACAAGCCAATACCCAGTGCAGCCAGGGCATGCAGGCGCTCCAGTGCCTCGTTGGCGTCTTGCAACAAAATTGACTCCGTCAGCTCCAGCTCCAGCAGGGTCGGGTTCAACCCCGCCACTCGCAACACGCCAGCTACCAAAGTCACAAAGTCAGTTTGTTGAAATTGCAGGGCCGACACATTGATCGATACCGTCACCGGTGTGCCAGCACGCTGCCAAATCGCAGCCTGGCGCACGGCTTCTTCCAGCACCCAATTGCCGATGTTGACGATAAAACCTGATTCTTCAGCCAGGGGGATAAACACGGCGGGCGACACATTGCCAAACTGGGCATCAGTCCAGCGAATCAACGCCTCAACCCCTACCAATGCGCCCGTTTGCAACGATATTTGGGGCTGGTAGTGCAGGCGGAACAAACCTTGTTCCATGGCAATGCGCATGGCGTGGTCCATCTTCATGCGAGACAGCAAGTCCACATTCATCTGTGGCTGATAGAACCTGAAGCTGCCCCGGCCACGGTCTTTCACGCGGTACATGGCAGTGTCGGCGCAACGAATCAACTCGTCCAGTGTGTCGCCGTCGTCCGGGTACAGCGCCACCCCGATACTGCAGCCTAACGAGAAGCTGGTGCCGGACACAAAAAACGCCTGGGCCATGGTGGTCAGCATGCGTTTGGCGGCAATCTCTGCGCCGTGCGCATCGGCATCTTGCAAGAAGACAACAAATTCATCACCCCCCAGACGGCTCAAGGTATCCACCTCGCGCAAGCAGCCTTTGATACGCTCCGACACTTCAATCAACACTTGGTCGCCAAAGGTGTGGCCCAGTGAGTCGTTGATGGTTTTAAACCGATCCAAGTCCAAAAACAATATGGCGAACTGGCTCTTGTTGCGTTCGGCAATGCGCAGGCCAATCTCCACACGCTGCTTCAACAGCAAGCGATTGGGCAGACCCGTCAAGGCATCGGTGTAGGCCAGGGTTTCAATGCGTTGCTGGGCCGTCAGCTTCTCGGTCATGTCCCGGAAGAAGCAAACAGTTTGCAGCACCTTGCCCGCGTCATCGCGCAACTGCACCCACGACACTTGCAGCGCGCCGCGTGTGTTCTCAGAGAGTTGTCGCCAAATTTCGCCTTCCCAAAACCCGTTTTCGGTCAGGTGTTGCACCACGCGGATGAAAAAGTCCGGGTCGCGGGTATCGTCAAAAATTGCCTGCGATGAGGCCCCGACCAACTGAGCCTGGGTTTGTCCGGTCAAACGCTCACAGACGGGGTTGACGGCGGCAATTTTGAAGTCTGGCCCGGTGATAAAGATACCGTCCAAACTGGACTCAAACACCTTGGCCGCCAGCCGCAAACGCGACTCGGCATCGGCCTTCTGTGTGATGTCCCGAAACGAGAACACCCGCCCGGACGGCTGCCCGCGGCTGAACTGGGGCAGCGTCACACGCTCTAGCAGGCTGCCCGAGCGCAGCAACACCAGGTCGGTGGTCTGCAACAGCGGTTGCTCGGCAATTTGCAGCAGTCGCTTGACGTATTGCGCCGGGTCTACCACACCGTTGGTCAAGTGGTCATACAGCGCCCGGTCATCCCGCGTGATGAGCAGCGCTTCTGGCACGCTCCATAACTCGGCAAAGCGGCGGTTGTAATTGCGAATGCCCCCATTCAAATCGCTGACCAAAATGCCGTCACCGGTGGACTCCAGCGTGGCGCGTAACTCAGAGAGCAGGGACTCCAGCGCCATCTCGGTTTGCCGCTGCTGGCGCAAGTCTCGCATGTCCACCAGGAAAACCGGCTTGCCTACCTCCAGCCAAACCCGGTTCACGCGCCGTTCCACGGGAATAGCGGTGCCATCAAAACCCAACACAAAGGTCTCCGACTGAATAGGGTCGTTAAAGCCCGCGGCTACGTCTTGCCAAAAGAACATGTCCTCTGGCGTACCGGTCAAGTCTGCAACGGGGCGGCCGACCAGATCAGCCGCCGCAATTCCTACCAGTTGGCAAGCGGCACGATTGGCCGACACCACACACATGCTGACCGGGTCTACTAACCAGATAGCCTCCAGCAAGGCATCTAGCAAAGGTAAACCAGGTGCCAGCGTCACGAGTGAACCCTGGGGGTGACTGACGTTGGCACATCAGGCTCTGTGGCCCGTTCAAAAAAGTAACACATTCGGCTGCGAGGCCCCAGGTAGGTGAACGCCTCCTCGGGCAGACTGGCGGGTTTCAAACTGCGTCGAATCCCCACACTTGGCGTTTGTTCCAAGTCCAAAATGAGCGCCTCGTCTTTGGGAACGTCGCGCTCGTAAACGATGATTCGAGGCTTGAGGGGTCGTGATGAGTTCACCGACACCACGATGGCGTGTCGCCCATCCACCAGTTGCACCACAGACCCCGGCGGATACACGCCCATCATGCGAATGAATGCACTCAAAGTGGTCCCGTCAAAGCGTGTTTTTAGCTGCGAAAAAATCAGCTGCAATGCCTCGTGAGGCGTCAACGCCGCCGTGACCCGGCCCGGATTGCACAGATTTTCATACCGGTTTACCAGCGCCAAAATTTTGGCGGATCGGGTCATGCTATCGCCTTTGAGCCGCGCGGGGAAGCCGCTGCCGTCAATCAACTCATGGTGTTGCGCGATGGAGGCCAACGCGCCCTCGGTCAAGCCCATGCGGCGGCACAGCTTCAGGCTTTCAGATACGTGCTCTTGGTACAACCGGTATTCGGTGGCTGAAAAATTTTCTTGCAGCCACCGCACCCGGTCTGGTAATTGGCTCTTGCCAATGTCATGCAAAAACGCCGCCAACCCCAAGTCCAGCATTTCGGCTTCAGACAGCTTGATTGCCTTACCCAGTAACAAGGAAATGATGGACACATTCACCGGGTGCAAGGCCGCGCGCTCGCCCACGCCCTCAGACAACAGGCGAATCGCCGAGTCGCCATCGTCCAGCAAATCGCCAACAAAACGCGACACCATCAACTGGCTTTGCTCCAACGCGAGCGCTGGGTTGGCAGACACGCTCTCCACGGTCTTGCGGTATTGCCGCAAGGCATCACTAAAATGTTGCTCGCACACTGCCAAGCGTTGCTGCTGGTAAACGATGCGGTCGACCCGGTCGGTGCGGCTGTCTCGCGAGGGTTGCCCACCGGCGGGCATGGTGTTGCTCTCAAGGGGTAAGGGATCTCTCGCCAGCAGGGCAACGCTCATTGCAGGCTGATCGGTACTGTCTGTCACATCAGGCTCTGCACCAAACACCCCAGTGTCACTTTTATACGTGATCACTTTCACCCTCAGCAGCCCGAGCGTGCGAATGGTGTCGATCTGTCGATCTGTCGCAATTTTGAAGTTGCCTGACGGAAACGGATGAGCCATCCAGCCCAGACCAAGCTCGACAAACATACCAATGCGAAGTTGATCTACAGCGATGTATTGCTGAGGGTTGTCACTCATACCTCTCTAACGGCGGCTACCGGGAATACTTGACAAATATCTACATGAATCTCTAAAAATTACGCCAACACCTACTTTAGGGACTCAAGTTACACCAATATTTGCCGGGCAAACCTACGCCAGACCATTCGGATGAAAATCACGCCATCTGATGACATTTTCCAATTGCCAAATTTCCCAATTACCCAAGGACACTCAATGATTGACCTCTATTACTGGCCCACTCCCAACGGATGGAAGCTGTCCCTCATGCTGGAGGAATGCGCCCTGCCCTACCGCATGTTGCCGGTCAACATCGGCAAAGGTGAGCAGTTTGAGTCCGCCTTTTTAAACATCAGCCCCAACAACCGCATGCCCGCCGTTGTGGACCATGACCCTGCTGGCGGTGGTAAACCTGTTGCCGTCTTTGAGAGCGGTGCATGCCTGTTGTACCTGGCTGAAAAAACGGGGCAGTTCATGCCGTCTGACGTGCGCGGGCGATACCAAGTGATGCAATGGTTGATGTGGCAAATGGGTGGATTGGGTCCCATGGCTGGCCAAAACGGACATTTTTTGCTCTATGCACCCGACAAAATTCCCTACGCCATCGAGCGTTATGGCAAAGAGGTAGACCGTTTGTATGGCGTGCTAGATGGGCAGCTGGCCCGTACCGGGGCATTTGTGGCGGGTAGCGACTATTCAATCGCAGACATGGCGATTTTCCCTTGGGTGCGAACCCACAAGGCACAGCAGGTTGACCTGGACAAATTCACGCAAGTGAAGCGTTGGTACGACGCACTGTTTCAACGCCCTGCTGTCAAACGCGGGCTGGATGTAGGCAAAGAATTACGGGCAGGCACGTTGACTGAAGAAGCCCGAAAAACCTTGTTTGGCCAAACCGCCCAAAGCATCAAAACCGCAGATCACAAAAATGATTGAATTTTTCTTCGATTGCAGCAGCCCCTGGACGTATCTGGCGTTCCACAACATCCAGCCCCTGGCAGCAGAACTTGAAGTACCAATCCGCTGGCGGCCGATTTTGGTGGGCGGTATTTTCAACAGCATCAACCCCAGTGTTTATGCCATGCGCGAGAGCCCCGTGCCAGCCAAGATGGCCTACATGCTCAAAGATCTGCAAGACTGGTCGCACCACGCCGGCCTGAAAATCTTGATGCCACCCAAGGTTTTCCCGGTCAACAGCGTGAAGGCCATGCGTGGCTGTGTCTGGCTGGACGAATCAGACCAAGCCAATGCGCGTGCCCACCCGCAAATGATCAAGTTTGCCAAAGCCGTGTTTGAAGCCTACTGGGCGGATGAGGCCGACATCTCGCAAGACGATGTGCTGGCCGATATTTGTGAGGGCTTGGGGCTGAACGTCAAGGCGTTTTTTGAAGGCATATCTCAAACCGCCATCAAAGACCAGCTCAAAGTCAACACCGAC